>JAZUKB010000051.1:0-21477 GCA_045643085.1 Candidatus Cryptobacteroides sp. | reverse complement strand
AAACTTTACCGCCTTACACTAAATCAATGAAAATAACCTTCTCAATCGAATACCACACCAGATGGGGCGAATCCCTCTGTCTAGTATCAGGCAACGTCAGATATCCTATGGACTGGCAGGGGAACGGCATCTGGTCGGTCTCCATTCCCGCTTGCCCGGCAAAACTACTCAAAGACTATATTTATGTAGTAATTAAAGACGGATTGATAGTCAGGAGCGAGTGGGAACATCACAGTTCAAAGGCCCAGGCCGAAATTCGCGATGCCTGGAAAGACTGTCCCGTTCAGGGCTGTCCGTTCCCGAGGAAACATTCCGCCGCGATTTTCGACAGGCCCGGATTCCGCGGAGCCGGCACAGCCATACCGATATTCTCCCTCAGGACACCGTCTGATTTCGGAATAGGTGAATTCAGGGATCTCCATCCAATCGTGGATTGGGCGGCTGCGACAGGACAATGCATCCTGCAGCTTCTCCCGATCAATGATACGACCAGGAAAGGCGGGTGGGACGATTCTTATCCATACAGCCCCATTTCTTCATTTGCCCTCAATCCACTCTATATCCATCTTCAAGATATCGGGGTGAAGGAAGACGCTGCCTTCAAGAAGAAGCAGAAGAGTCTCAACGCCCTTTCTGAACTGGATTATCCGAAAGTATTCGAGGCGAAGATGGCTCTTGTCCGCAAGGCATTCCTGGAGACGGGCGAAAAAGATATGGCCGGCAAGCCTTATCAGAAGTTTGTCAAGGAAAACAGTCACTGGTTGAAAGAATATTCCAGCTTCTGTGCTCAAAGGGACTCTCTGGAACCCGAATACTATTGCTGGATGCAATATCATCTGGACAAGCAGCTCAGTGAAGAAGTCAGATACGCCCACTCAAAGGGCATCTATCTCAAGGGAGACCTCCCTATCGGTGTCAGCCGCGACAGCGCGGAAGCTTATTATCACCCTGAACTGTTCTTCCTGGATTCGTCTGCCGGAGCACCTCCGGACTATTTCTCCACGGACGGTCAGAACTGGGGGTTCCCGACATACAACTGGGATGAGATGGCGAAGGACAATTTCTCCTGGTGGACTTCCCGTCTGAAGAAAATGGCAGAGTATTTCGACGCTTTCCGCATAGACCATATACTCGGGTTCTTCCGTATGTGGGAGATTCCAGTGGAACACAAGAGCGGTCTCGAAGGTCATTTCAATCCTGCGATGCCTTACAGCGTGGAAGAGATACGCAATATGGGACTTCCTCTGGAAGGACTCTTCCATCCGGATCCAAGACATCCTGGAATGTACCAGCCTTATATCACTCCTGCTTCATCCAATCTGGAGCAGTGGCAGCAGGAAAAGTTCGGCGCTCTTTACAACGACTTTTTCTTCCACCGCCATGACGAGTTCTGGCGCAGGAACGCCGAGAAGAAACTTCCGGAACTCCTCAATGCAACGGGTATGCTCGCCTGCGGTGAGGATCTCGGAATGGTCCCTGACTGTGTGCCCGGAGTGATGGATCACGAGAAGATTCTCTCACTGGAGATGGAGCAGATGGACAAGGGACGCCCTTGGCCTTACCTCAGCGTATGCGCCACTTCATCGCACGATATGGATACCATAAGGATGCAGCACCAGGGTGGAGATCCCGAAACCTGGGAGTGCAGGAACATACTTCAGCGCCATCTTGACTCGTGCTCGATGCTGGCAGTCTTCCCTCTGCAGGACTGGCTGTCAATCGATGCCGGACTGCGGCGCAAGGACTATGAGAACGAAAGGATAAACTATCCTGCCGATTCTCATAATCATTGGAAGTTCCGCATCCATCTGGACCTCAACGAACTGAAAACGGCCGCAGAATTCAATGCGACCGTGGAAGGAATGATAAAGGACAGCGGACGTCGATCTACTTTGTGATCTCTTCACGCATCTGCGTGTCTGCCTGGTTGTTCTTCATCCTGTAATAATCCATAATCCCCAGATTGCCGCTGCGGAATGCCTCCGCCATGGCAAGAGGGACTTGTGCTTCGGCTTCGATGACCTTTGCCCTGGCCTCCTGAGCCTTGGCCTTCATCTCCTGCTCCTGGGCGACTGCCATTGCACGACGCTCCTCTGCACGAGCCTGGGCTATGTTCTTATCGGCATCTGCCTGATCCATCTGGAGGACTGCACCAATATTCTTGCCGACGTCTATATCTGCGATATCGATAGAGAGTATCTCAAAGGCAGTACCTGCATCGAGACCCTTGCTGAGCACAAGTTTGGATATGCTGTCCGGATTCTCGAGCACTTCCTTGTGGCTCTCTGCAGAGCCGATTGAGGAAACGATGCCTTCACCCACACGGGCAATCACTGTCTCCTCTCCAGCACCTCCGACAAGCTGCTTTATGTTGGTGCGGACTGTGACACGTGCCTTTGCTATCAGCTGGATACCGTCCTTTGCAACCGCGGTTACCGGCGGTGTATTGATGACCTTAGGGTTGACGGACATCTGTACTGCTTCGAACACGTCCCTTCCGGCGAGGTCGATGGCCGTTGCCATCTTGAAGTCCATAGGGATATTGGCCTTGTTCGCTGAAATCAGCGCCATTACGACCTTTGTGACATTTCCCTTGGCCAGATAATGGGCCTCAAGTTCGTTCACTCTCAAGGTTAGCCCGGCCTTGGTACCGGTAATCATCGCCATTACGATGGTCTTCGGGTTCACACCCCTCCACCTCATAAGAATAAGCTGGATGAGAGATACGTGTACACCTGAAAGCAATGCCTGGAACCACAGGGCTACAGGGAAAAACCACAGGATAATGATGAGCGCGACAACTATTATCGCCGCCAATAATACAAGATCCATATTCTAAATTGTTTTAACTATTACCTTATTGTCTTCCACCAGAACCACCTCAATCTCCGTTGAAGCGGCCACCATACTGTTGTCGAAGGACTTGACTTCACAGCTTACCTTGTCGAACTTGGCCGTGCCCATCGGAGCAAGCCTCGTCATCGCAACGCCCCTGTCTCCCACCTTGACCTGTGACACCTCGTTGTTGACCTTCGAATTGATTTCGGTACCCAGCTCGAATTTCTTCCAGGTCTTCTCCCGGAGGGCTATTACAAGCATAATAAGCACAAGTACGACATTGATGAGAGTAACCACGATTCCGGCTTTTGAACCCGCCTTGTCAAACGTGTACCAGCACGATGCCGCAAGGGACAAGATCCCAACTATTCCGGCAACCCCGACTCCGGGAACGAGCAACATTTCGGCAAGAAGGAACAGGATACCTGCAAGAATCAGAGATACAATAATCCACCACATAGACGAAATAATGATTTGATGTCCTACAAATATAATAAAAAGACTGGTTCAATCCTTTCTTTCTTATAATAAAAATACTAACTTTGCGAGCTATTTATGCATTTTAAATTTATAAAACTATAATTATGCAAAGTAAAGGTGCAATCAGATTTGTGGCAATCCTGTTAGCCATCGCTTGCCTTTGGCAGCTTTCATTCACCCTCGTGACCAGCATTGAGGAGAAGAAAGCGGACGAACATGCCGAAGCCATAGCACAGGCCATCCAGCAGACTGCCGCATTCCAGAACGTTTCCGAACAGGACCGTGCAGTTTATCTCGACTCTATCAAGAAAAACGAAGTTACGAGGTACACGGACTCCATCTCAACAGAGAAGATTTATTTCGGATACACATTCAAGGACGTCAAATCAAAGGAGATCAACCTCGGTCTTGACCTCAAGGGCGGTATGAACGTTATGCTTCAGGTTCAGCTTGAAGACCTCATCAAGGTACTCGCAGGAGACAACAAGACCCCTGAGTTCGAGCAGGCTCTCGCTCTCGCAAAGGAGCGCAGCGTAGGCTCACAGTCAGATCTCATCACACTTTTCGCCGCTGCCTGGAAGGAAGTGGCCGGTGGCCAGAGGCTTTCTCAGGTATTCGGAACATACGAAATGCGCGACCGCATCAAGCCTGAGTCTTCAGACGATGACGTAGTGAAGGTACTCAAGGAAGAAGCCGAGAGTGCTATCGCTAACTCCTTCAACGTACTCCGCAACCGTATCGACCGCTTCGGAGTAGCATCTCCTTCAATCCAGAAGCTCGGAAATTCAGGACGTATCCTCGTCGAGCTCCCGGGCGTGAAGGAGCCTGAGCGTGTCCGCAAACTGCTCCAGGGAACTGCATCCCTCGAGTTCTGGACGACTTACCAGTATCAGGAGATATTCCCTTACCTCGTAGAGGCCAACAATATCCTCGCACAGCTCGCAGCAGAGACTGAGGCAGAAACTGCAGCAGAAGAAACTGCCGCTGAGGATGAGGCTGCCGAGGCACAGGAGGAGACTGACATCATCGCTGAGGAGCTCTCAGCACAGGGAAGCGACGAGACCGACATCACGGCTTACCGTCAGGCCAACCCTCTGTTCGCAGTCCTCTCACCTTCACAGAACAACAGCAGCGCCTGCCTCGGTTACGCAAAGGCAGCCGACATCGACGCTGTAAACGCCCTTCTCGCAACACCGGAAGTAGCCGAGCTCTTCCCTGCAGACTTCATCCCTATGTGGTCTGTAAAACCTGCTGACTACATCACTACCGAGAACCTTTACGAGCTCGTTGCCATCAAGGCATCCGCCCGTGACGGAAAGGCACCTCTCGACGGAAGCGTTGTTACCGATGCACGTGTATCATACAACAACCAGCGCAACGGAAACCCTACCGTTTCAATGACAATGAATGCCGACGGTGCAAACACCTGGGCACGCCTTACAAAGGACAACATCGGCAGACAGATTGCCATTGTCCTCGACGGTACCGTATATTCCTATCCTGTAGTGAATGGAGAGATTACCGGAGGTTCTTCCGAAATCAGCGGAAACTTCAACGTTGAGGAAGCCACGGACCTCGTGAATGTCCTCAAGTCAGGTAAACTCCCTGCACCTGCGACAATCGTCCAGGAGCAGGTAGTGGGACCTTCACTCGGTGCGAAGTCAATCCACGACGGACTTGTGTCATTCATCATAGCCTTCATCCTCGTACTCGTCTATATGATATTCTTCTATCAGGGTGCGGGTATTGCTGCTGACATAGCCCTTCTTACCAACGTAGTGTTCCTGTTCGGTACCCTCGCTTCATTCGGTGCCGTACTTACACTCCCTGGTATCGCCGGTCTCGTCCTTACTCTCGGTATGGCTGTTGACGCAAACGTCATCATCTACGAGCGTATCAAGGAAGAGCTTAAGGCTGGGAAGGGACTCGGAAAGGCCGTTCACGATGGTTACCAGAACGCTTATTCTGCCATCATCGACGGTCAGGTGACAACATTGCTTACCGGTTTCGTCCTCTTCTTCTTCGGATCAGGTCCGGTGAAGGGATTCGCTACAACCCTCGTAATCGGTATCATCACCTCCGTGATCACTTCTATTTTCATCACAAGGCTCATCTTCGACGACCGCATCGCGAAGGGCAAGAGTATCACTTTCGAGAACAGTCTTACAAAGAATTTCCTCAAGGGTACCAATATCAACTTCCTCGCAGGTCGCAAGTACTCTTATATCATCTCAGGAGCACTCATCCTTATCGCCATCGGATCCATCGCGATAAAGGGATTCTCTTATGGTGTTGACTTCACCGGAGGCCGTACCTACGTCGTAAGATTCGATCAGCCGGTATCTGCAGAAGCTGTCCGCGAGGCCGCCAATACAGTATTTATGGAGGCTGCAGCAAACGACGAGGCAGTCAAGGGATCTTCAGTCGAAGTAAAGCAGTTCGGTGGTGACGCCCAGATGAAGATTACAACCTCTTACAAATACAAGGATGAGTCATCATCAGTCGATACAGAGATTGAAGGTATGCTCTATGAATCTCTCAAGGGATTCTTCGCAGAAGGAATGACACTTGCAGAGTTCACCTCAACACTTGACAACCCTAACGGTATCATATCTTCCGACAAAGTTGGTGCATCTATCGCAAGTGACATCAAGAGATCCGCAGTGATCTCCGTCATACTTGCCCTCATCGTAATCTTCGTCTATATCGCACTCCGATTCAAGAAGTGGACCTGGGGTCTCGGCGGTGTTGTTTCACTGACCCATACAGCCATCATCGTTATCGGCTTCTTCTCATTGTTCAGCGGAATCCTTCCGTTCAACCTTGACGTGGACCAGACCTTCATCGCGGCCATCCTGACTATCATCGGTTACGCCATCAACGATAACGTGGTTATCTTCGACCGTATCCGTGAGAACCTCGGGCTGCACCCGAATGATGATTTCAAGGAGACTGTAAACAGGTCCCTCAACCAGACACTTACACGTACGGTCAACACCTCCGTTTCTACACTCCTCCCTATGCTTGCTATCGCAATCTGGGGCGGTGAGTCAATCAGAGGTCTTGCCGTTGCACTCATCCTCGGTATCTGCATCGGTACGTATGCATCAATTATGATCGGTACTCCGGTTATGTTCGATTCAACACGTAAGGCTGCAGCGAAGAAGGCAAACAAATAAGATTGTTGAAAACTTCTATGATAAGGGCCGCGAAATCTCGCGGCCTTTTTTTATCTTTGTTCTGATATGGCGTTCGTACATCTTCACGTCCACACACAATATTCAATCCTCGACGGCCTGAGCAACATCGAGGACCTTTTTTCACGTGCAGAGGAGCTCGGGATGCCGGGGGTCGCAATTACCGACCACGGCAATATGTACGGCGTCAAGGAATTCTGCGACGTAGCGCGCAAGCACCCGGATGTCAAACCTATCATAGGTTGCGAAGTTTACGTAACACGCCATTTTGACCACCGTCTCAAGGACAAGCAGCACGAGAAATACTATCACCTCATCCTTCTGGCCAAGAATTTCAACGGATACAAGAACCTGATGAAAATCGTATCCACCGGATTCATCGAAGGATTCTATTACAAACCAAGGGTCAGTCACGAGGTGATAGAGAAATATCACGAAGATCTTATCTGCTGTTCCGCCTGTATGGCTGGAGAACTTCCGCGTGCCATTCTTGCAGGTGACGTGAAAGCTGTGGAGGAGACTATCCAGTGGCACAAACGGGTATTCGGTCAGGACTACTACATGGAGGTCCAGCTCCACAAGACTGAAGTTCCGGGACTCTCCCTATCCCTTTACGAACAACAGAAAGAATACGACAGCGAGATATTCCGCCTTGCAGAGAAACACGGCGTAAAGGTAGTTGCAACGAATGATGTGCACTTTGTTCGCAAGAAGGACGGTCCGGTGCACGACAGGCTGATATGTCTGAGCACCAATACATACGTAGACGAACCTGACAGACTCCATTACACCCAGCAGGAGTACCTCAAGAGCGAGGATGAGATGATGGCCCTGTTCCCGGGCCATCTGGACGCGCTTGTCAACACCATTGAGATTCTTGAGAAGGTAGAGAGGTTTGATCTGGAGCGCAGACACGTACTTCCAAAGTTTCAGATTGAGCCGGATTTCCTTGCCAGGATCGATTCCTTCCTTGAGAAATACAAGTCCGTGATAGATGAAGGGAAGACAGACAAGGACGGGAACTATCGCGGTGACGAATTCTGCAATTCCGTAGCCTATCTGTGCCACCTGGCATACAAGGGAGCCGAGCAGAGATACGGCACTCTTTCCGATGTGGCGGCAGAGAGACTTGACTTTGAGTTGAAGACCATCTGCAGGATGGGTTTTCCGGACTATTTCCTTATTGTGCAGGATTTCATCAACTGGGCAAAGGACAACGGTATCTCCGTCGGTCCCGGAAGAGGCTCGGCCGCCGGAAGTATGGTGGCATACTGCTTAAGGATAACGAATCTGGACCCTCTCAAGTATGATCTCCTTTTTGAGCGTTTCCTCAATCCAGAGCGTATATCTATGCCTGATATAGATGTGGATTTCGATGACGAGGGCCGGTACAAGGTGATACAGTATGTTCAGGACCATTACGGAGTCGACCATATCTCGCACGTTGTAACCTTCGGTACTATGGCGGCCAAGCTTGCCGTCAAGGATGTATCCAGGGTGAGCAGACTGCCTATCCCTGAGTCCAACAGGCTTACAAAAATGATTCCTGACCGGCCGTTCGAGGCAAAGGACGAGAATGGTGAGAAGAAGACATTCAAACCTACGCTCAAGAACTGCGTCAAATACCTCCCTGAGCTTAAAGCCGAGTTCGAGCAGGGGGACCCGCTAGTGCGTGAAGTACTTGAATATGCGCTCAAGCTTGAAGGCTGCATCCGTCAGACCGGAATTCACGCCTGCGCGATGATCATCGGGCGAGGGAACCTGACAGATTATATTCCTATCTCAATCGGTACGGACAAGGCTACCGGACAGGAAGTGTGGGTGTCCCAATACGAAGGTTCACAGATAGAAGCCGTAGGAATGCTCAAAATGGACTTCCTCGGTCTCAGGACCCTATCCATCATAAAGGAATGCCTGTCCCTGGTAAAGAAAAAATATGGCAAGGACATAGACATCGAGGCCATTCCGATAGACGATCCCCTCGTCTATGAACTGTACGGGCGGGGAGATACGAAAAGCGTCTTCCAGTTTGAATCCGGAGGGATGAAGGAGTGGCTGATGAAACTCCATCCCCAGAGATTCGAGGACCTCATTGCGATGAACGCCCTCTACAGACCGGGACCTATGGATTACATCCCTCAGTTCGTAAAGAGGAAGAGAGGTGAAGAATCCATTGCTTACGACCTCCCGGAGATGGAGGACATCCTTCAGGATACATACGGAGTGACGGTCTATCAGGAACAGGTGATGCTTCTTTCACGCAAGCTTGCCGGTTTCTCTAGGGCTGACGCAGACCACCTGCGGAAGGCTATGGGAAAGAAGAAGATAGCCGAGATGGAGAAGCTGAACAAGCAGTTCATCGAAGGTGGCGTGGCGAACGGACACCCGAAGGAGACGCTGGACAAGATCTGGCAGGACTGGAGGGCTTTCGCCGAGTACGCATTCAACAAGTCCCACGCAACCTGCTACGCCTGGGTCAGCTACCAGACTGCCTGGCTGAAAGCACATTATCCTTCGGAGTTCCAGGCAGCCAATCTTTCCAACAACCTCGCTAATATGGAGGAGCTTAAAGAGATTATGGCCGACTGCAGGAAGAACGGAATCAGTGTGCTGAATCCTGACATCAATGAAAGTGACGCACATTTCACCGTAAACAGATCCGGAGACATACGTTTCGGTCTCGGAGGAATGAAAGGTTTCGGGGACAACATCGTTGAAGCCATCATAGCCGAAAGGACTGCTAACGGGCCATTCCCTGACGTATTCGATTTTATGGAAAGGATGTCCGGAATCGTGAACAGGCGTGCTCTCGAAACCCTGATCTTTGCCGGAGCCTTCGATTCGTTCGGATACAAGCGGTCACAATTCATGCTCCCGGGAGCCAGCGGAGAACTCTTCATCGACGAGCTGGTCCATTACGCCGACCTTTTCCGCAACGACAAGGAAGATTCTTCTTCATCCCTGTTCGGTGACGTGGAAGAGATGAAACCTTCCCGTCCGCAAATGCCTGCAATGATTGGAGAAGAGGATTCGCTGGAGATTCTCAAGCAGGAGAAGGAACTCGTAGGTATGTATCTTTCATCACATCCTCTTGACAAGTATTCCTTCGAGATAGAAAACTTCACCACCTGCAAGCTCGCCGGTCTGCAGGACATCATTGATGAATGCGAAGCCAAGAAGACCTCAAGGAAGATATCTGTTGCCGGAATCATCACTGACGTCAAGACATTGACGACCAAAACCGGATCGCAGGGAGCCAAGGTACTGATGGAGGACTACAGCGGAAGCTATGAGAAAGTCCTGTTCGGAAAGGAATATCAAGACTACAGGGAGAAGCTCAATCTTCACGATCAGGTGTTCCTCTATGGAGAAGTGGCCCCGAGATATATGGGCAAACGGGATGACTCCGCCCCGGCCAGACAGATTCCTTACGAGTTCAAGATCAAGGAAGTGGCATTGCTCGGGAACCTGGCGGAGCTCTATATGACCGGCATCACACTCAATCTTGACACAGAAATGATTGATGAAGGATTCCGCGGGAAGTTCGTCAAGTTGATAAAATCCAACAAGGGCAAGGTTCCTCTCAACCTTACCATCTCCGACAAAAAAACAGGATACAGGATAGAATTCTACTCCAAGAAGTACTTCGTGGCAATCACCACGGACTTCATAAACGGAATAGAACAGCTAGGTATTCCTTATACTGTCTCAAAAAAGATTTAGCTATTCCCCGTTCCAGCCCTGGGCTGTGACCGGAAGTTCGACACCTTCAGGAGTTACAAGCACCGTACCCGCATCGGGCTGTGCCAGATGTCCTATTATATCGAATGTCTGGAAGTCCTTGCGGAACCTCTCGAACTGTGAGATAGGTATCACATAAAGCAGCTTGCAGTCATCCCCACCGTTCATTGCAGCCGATACCGGATCTATGTCCAGTTCCCGTCCGAGAGCAAAGGAGTTCCCTTCGAACGGAATCTTGTCCGCATATACCTTGACTCCCAGCCCACTGTCCCGCGAAAGTCTTTTCAGGGCATCAGAAAGGCCCCTTGTGACGAAATATCCGAACGATGGGTATATTCCCTCACCGCAGAGCTGCGTGACCGTCTGAGGGCTTAATTCGGGCTTGAGGTAATCCCCTACCATCATTTTGTATGTCTCGAGATCATCAGGCTTCCGTTCAAGTACTTGAAGCCCGAGGTATGCAGCGCCGAGGCTCCCTGAGATGCAGACAAGATCCTTGCTCTGTGCCTGAGGCCGGCTGATACCCTTGACATCCTCGCCCGTTGCGCTTACGCTTATGCTGAGACCTGTCTGGGATGGCTGGAGGTCCAGGCTCACTGATTTGAATCCGTGCTCTTTCGCGGCATATACAATCCCCGACCAGAGTTCCTTGATCTGTTCGAATCCCAACTTCGCGGATACCCCGAGCACTACCGATAGCGTTCTGGGCAGAGCCATCACCGCATACAGTTCGCCTGTCACGCTCACCACGCTCTTATACCCCAGATGCTTGAGTGGAAAATACACAAGATTGAAATCAATCCCTTCCAAAAGTAGCCTGGAAGCGGTTGAAACATATCCTCCATCAGTAATCTCAAACCAACAAGGTTCCTCGAATGCTCTGTACCCGGTCCCCTCAAAAAGCTGCCGGATCGCTTCCACGCGCCCCAGCTGAGCCATTTTATCCATTGTAGCCATTCAGTTTCAGTATGTGATCCCTCTAGTCAGCGCAGAGTTTGAGGAAATGCTCACGGAGCACAGGCCAACTATAGTATGGACCATAGACAGCCTCTACGCCGGGAATCTCGACTTCCTGCTCGTTGTACAGAACCTTTGTAAGGACTTCACCTTTCCTGTTCTTGTAGAATACCATCTGACAGTTGGTTGCCATTGGCACCTGGAAGAATGAGTACCAGCCCATCTCATTCGCCTGCTGGAATGGAAGGATACGGTGCTGCGGATCATCTATGCCGAGCAGTGCCGCAAGAGGAAGAACTGACGTGTCGTGCCCGAAACGGAGGTCCGCCGCACGGTGGCTACCAGGCTCGAGAGCGGCATCAGCCTTCTCCACGAAATCCTTGAGAAGAGGTCTGATGGAATAACGGATATTGTCTCCATTTTCCTTTGAACCGCCCCACATCATATAACTCTGGTTGTTCCATCCCTTCCAGAAATATGCGAGTTCCTCAGGTGTGAAATATTCACGGAAGATGTCAATTCCCATAAAATCTATCACTTGACAGAGCCCTCCGGCACTATAGATGGCCTTTACAAATGATTCAGGGTTGTCAAGCTGGGCATATGCTGCATCATAATCGACAAAGAGAGGTGAAAGGAACCTGCTGAGGTCAATGCCCGGAGCCTGGGCCTGACGCTGTCCGCCGTAGCCTGGGAAAGGATGGCGGGAACCACCTGCTGGCATTGCCGGACGCTGATGTGCAGGCGCTCCCTGTCTCCTCACGAAAAGGCTCGGGTTGATATAGCTCATATATCTTTCGGCACTTGTGAACGTGAATTCAAGCTTAGGATATTTCTTCTGGAGGCTGTATGAGAAATTTGTCATACTCAGTATACAGCGCTGTTTGGTGCTTGAGAAGCAGGAAACCTCCTGACGATTCTTGTTCTTGAATATTTCAGGGAATCTGTCCGCCATTCTGGCTGCGATGGCCTGGTGCTCCTTTGCTCCCCTCGGAGTGAGGACTCCCTCCATACCGATATGCTCGTTCACAAGAGCGGAAACTTCGCCATACAGTTTCTTGCCTTCTTCCGTAAGGAGATTGAGCGAATCAAGCTTGGCAAAGCCTTTCATCGCCGCATCAGCAAAAGTATGGTTGTCTTCGTAGCGTGAGCCGTGACGTCCATAGTGTGTGATGTAGAACGGTTTGAAACCCTTCGGAGCAGGAGTGTCCTTGATCTCGAAGAACTCGTAAGAGTGCATGTTGTTGGCGGCCCTGTCAGGATTTTCTCTGATAAGAGCTACGGCAGCCTCCTGCGCAAGGGAATTCAGACCCAAGGCAAGGAAGAGGGAAATGGCGAAGAATCTTTTCATCTGTATATGCTTTTATTATAGGTTGCGGAGCAGGTTGTTCAGGTCAACTCTGCTACGTATCATTTCTTTGAGGCTTGAGACAGGAACCCTCTCCTGTTTCATCGTATCGCGGTCGCGTACGGTAACACAGTTGTCATTGAGGGAATCATGATCGACCGTTATACAGAAAGGTGTACCGATGGCATCCTGCCTGCGGTAACGCTTTCCGATTGAATCCTTCTCCTCGTACTGGCAGTTGAAGTCATATTTGAGGTCATCCATAATCTTCTGGGCGAACTCCGGAAGTCCGTCCTTCTTTACGAGAGGGAGAATTGCAGCCTTTACCGGGGCGAGCGGCGCCGGAATGCTCAGGACCACGCGGGTCTCGCCGTCCTCGAGCTGCTCTTCCTTGAATGAATGGCTCAATACGGCCAGAACCATACGGTCGACTCCGATTGAGGTCTCGACTACGTACGGAGTATATGACTGATTCTCCTCAGGGTCGAAATATTCAATCTTCTTGCCCGAGAACTTCTGATGGTTGCCGAGATCGAAATTCGTACGGCTATGGATTCCTTCAAGCTCCTTGAACCCGAACGGGAAATTGAATTCGATATCCGTTGCGGCGTTTGCGTAATGGGCAAGCTTCTCGTGATCGTGGAAACGGTAGTTCTCTGCGCCCATTCCTATGTTCACGTGCCATTTCATACGCTGTTCCTTCCATTTCTTGAACCATTCCAGTTCAGTGCCCGGCTTGATGAAGAACTGCATCTCCATCTGTTCGAACTCGCGCATACGGAAGATGAACTGGCGTGCTACGATTTCGTTGCGGAAGGCCTTTCCTATCTGCGCTATACCGAAAGGAATCTTCATTCTTCCGGTCTTCTGGACGTTGAGGTAGTTCACGAATATACCCTGGGCCGTCTCAGGACGGAGATATATAGTATTCGCGCCGTCTGCGGTGCTTCCCATCGACGTGCTGAACATCAGGTTGAACTGACGTACTTCAGTCCAGTTGCAGGTACCGCTGATAGGGCAAACGATGTTGCAGTCTATGATTATCTGGCGGTACTCTTCGAAATTGCTTTCCTGCTCGGCTTTCACGAAACGGTTGTGGACTTCCTCATATTTGGCTTTCTCGCGAAGGACGTTAGGGTTTGTAGCACGGAACTGGTTCTCGTCAAATGCTTCCCCGAACTTCTTGCGTCCCTTTTCGACTTCCTTGTTGATCTTCTCCTCAATCTTCGCAAGATAATCCTCTATGAGGACGTCGGCGCGGTAACGCTTCTTGCTGTCCTTATTGTCTATAAGCGGATCGTTGAAAGCCCCAACGTGTCCCGATGCTTCCCAGATACGCGGATGCATAAAAATGCACGAATCTATTCCGACGATATTCTCGTTCAGCCTGGTCATTGCATTCCACCAGTACTGCTTTATGTTGTTTTTCAGTTCAACTCCCATCTGACCGTAGTCATACACCGCTGCCAGACCGTCATAAATCTCGCTTGAAGGGAAGATGAATCCATATTCCTTGCAATGAGCTACAAGCACTTTGAATAATTCGTCCTGTGTCATAATATCGTTTGTATTTCAAAAGTTTACAAAAATAGTAAAAGTTCCTTAATGTAAGGTCTGCTTTCCACCTGCGGATGAGGTATCACAAGTTCCTCCGTTTCAACCTTACGGCTCCCGTACATAAGTATGTCAACATCTATGGTACGGTCGTGATATACCCTCTTTCCGGAGGCGTCATATTCCGGAGCGTCCGTGCGACCCAGCTCCTTCTCCACTTCCTTGCATATCCCGAGGATTCTTTTCGGAGACAGGGCGGAGCGATAGACTACAATACAGTTCAGAAAATCTCCTCCGTCAAAGCCGATTGCCTCTGTCTGCATCAAAGGCGTAATCGCTTCGTGGTCCCTTCCCAGCTTGACGTCAAGCAGACGGACGGCCTGCCTGATATAGGATTCCCTGTCTCCCAGGTTCGAGCCCAGGGCAAGATACAACTTGTCCATCATAGTTCCGGGTCCCATCCTAAAGCAACCCTGGCTTCATCAGAGAGCATACTCTGGTCCCACACCGGATCAAAGACAAGCTCGATGTCACATCCCGTCACGCCGGGAGTAAGTTCCACTCCGCGCTTCACCTCCGCAATGACTTCATCAGCCATAGGGCAATTGGGAGCAGTGAAAGTCATTTTTATATACACGCGACGGTCCTTGCCGATATTAAGCTCATATATCAGCCCGAGATCATATATATTGACGGGAATTTCCGGGTCATAAACCTGCTTCAGCGCAAGAACGACCGCCTCATACAATGGAGCAAGCTCCTTCACGTCCTCTGATGTCAACACCTCGTCATTCATCGGCATAATTTTTTATCGTGGCAATCATCGACGCCAGTCCGTTCGAACGGGTTGGCGAGAGGTTTTCCCTGAGGCCGATTCTCTCCACAAAGTCAAAATCATCTCCGGCAATCTCTTCTTTCGTCCGTCCGGAGTATATTCCTACAAGGAGAGAAATGATGCCTTTCGTTATGATTGCATCGCTGTCGGCCTTGAAAAAAAGACGTCCATCCTCTTCCCTACAATCAAGCCAAACTCTTGATTGACAACCTTTTATGAGCCTTTCATCGGTCTTTAACGAGTCATCGAAAGGTTCAAGTTCCTTACCCAGGGATATCAGATATTCATACTTGTCGAGCCACTCGTCAAACATTGAGAAAGTACCGACAACCTCTTCTTTTGCTTCCTTCAACGATTTCATCACACAAACATCTTTATCGCCCTGTCCAGGGATTCTATGAAGAACTCGGCTTCTTCCATGGTATTGTACGGTGCAAAAGATGCCCGGAGCATCCCTGTTACCCCGAACCTGGCCATAAGCGGCTCTGCGCACATATGTCCTGACCTTACGGCTATCCCCATCTTGTCAAGCACAAGCGCCAGGTCTTCGTGGTGAACACCTTCCACTATGAAAGAGAACAGAGGAATCTTCTCATTCCCATCGGACGGAATCCCGAACAACATTATCCTTTCATCGGAGAGAAGCGCATCCTGCACATAAGCTGTAATATTCTTCTCAGATTCAGCTATTTCCTTGTCTCTCAGCAACTTGGCAAATTCCAGAGCCGGACCGAAGGTCGGAACTCCGGATATATTCTGAGTCCCTGCCTCAAATTTCTGCGGAGCCTTGGCATATGTAGTCCCTTCCCAGGTGACAGTGTCAATCATCTCTCCTCCACCCATATACGGCGGAATACTGTCCAGCCATTTTTTCTTGGCGAACAATACGCCGGTGCCAGGAGCCGCATATACTTTATGTCCGGAGAACGCATAGAAATCACAATCCAGGTCCTGCATATCCGGTATAGTGTGCACTATCCCTTGAGCTCCATCCACCAAAACAGGGCAATTCCTTGAGTGACAAATCTTTACGATATCCTTAACCGGATTGACAAGGCCCAGTACATTGGAAATGTGGCTGACGCATACAATCTTGGTCCGGCCCTCCTTTATCATCTCCTCCAACATATCAACCCTCAATTTTCCGCTGTCATCAACCGGAAGGACCTTTATCACTGCACCTTTCCGACCGCATACCATCTGCCAAGGGACAATGTTGGAATGGTGTTCGCTCTCCGCAATTAACACCTCATCGCCTTTGCCGAGGAATGCCTCCCCGAAACAGGCAGCTACAAGATTAAGCGCTGCGGTGGCTCCCGAAGTGAATACCACTTCGTTTTCAGAACCCGCATTTATATAATCAGCGACAATTTTTCTAGCATTCTCATATTCGCCTGTCGCCCGGTCAGCCATATAATGTACTGCCCGGTGGAGATTGGCATTGTACTTCACGGACATTTCCTCCCACTTGTCCAACACGGACTGCGGGCGAAGAGAAGTGGCGGCATTGTCCAGATAAACCAGCTGTTTGCCGTAAACCTTTTCCTTCAACTGAGGAAGTTGTTCCCTGACTTGATCAAATGTCATACAGATTGCCTTTGGCGAATGCAAATTTAACATATTTTATTATTTTTGCTTTCGCTATGACAGACTATATTTCAGGAAAAATCGCAGAGCTCACACCGACACAGGTAGTAATCGACAACCACGGCATCGGGTACGTTGCGGAGATCTCTCTTCAGACTTACTCGCACCTTGAAGGGAAAACGGATGCTACTATTTTCATTCAGCAGCAGGTAAACCAGAGAGAGGGGACATCCATCGACTACGGGTTCGCCACGAAGGCGGAAAGAGACCTTTTCAGGATGATTACATCCGTCTCCGGAATGGGAGCATCTTCTGCGAGGATGATTCTGTCAACATTTTCTTCGGATGAATTCTGCGAAGCCATTCTTTCAGAAGACATCGGAAGGATTAAGACTGTCAAAGGACTTGGCCTGAAAAGTGCCCAGAGACTGGTTCTGGAGCTGAAAGACAAGGTCGTCAAAGGCGAAGTTTCCAGCCAGGACACCCTGTTCGGGGCCGAAAGAAACGCAATTGTTGACGAGGCGTCGGCTGCCTTGCAGATGCTTGGATTCAATAAGGCAAATATTCAGAAAGCTATCCAGTCAATTCTCAAGGTCAATCCGAAGGCAAAGGTGGAGGAGATCATTAAATCCGCGCTTCAGATGTTATAGTTCCACGTGGAACATTTACCTTCCGAAATACACCAAAAGTACAGAGATATCAGCCGGAGACACTCCTGATATTCTGGAAGCCTGAGCTATAGTACGCGGCGCATAGCGTTTGAGCTTCTGCCTACATTCAATGGTAAGGCTGGATACCTTTTCAAAATCAAAATTTTCAGGAATAATAAGATTCTCAAGTCGGGACAATTTCTCAGCCGCTTTCCGTTCGCGTTCTATATATCCCTTGTATTTGATAGCGATTTCCGCCGACTGTATCACGTCTTCAGAAATATGATCATTCAAATTGAATTTCTCGAATGTTCTACGTGGAACAATCCCGAGAAGTCGGGGGAGCGACAACTCCGGCCTCGTTACGAGTTCAGATACTTTTTTCGATTCGCTGAGTCTCATTGAGCCCATCTCATCAAGATAAGCGGCAGACGCCGAAGGAGTGATATTCGTAGTCTCACACATCCCGATAAGAGCATCCACCTCATCATATTTTCGCATCGTAATTGCGTATCTCTGTTCAGATGCAAGACCGATGGAATGTGATAGAGGAGTAAGTCTTAAATCCGCGTTATCCTGGCGAAGAAGTATCCTGAATTCGGCTCTTGAGGTGAACATACGATATGGCTCATCAACGCCTTTTGTCACAAGATCATCAATAAGGACTCCAATATATGACGAATCCCTGCCGAGCACTAGCCCATCCTTTTCATTAATAGAGAGATGAGCATTGATTCCGGCGATAATACCCTGTGCTGCAGCCTCCTCGTAACCTGTAGTACCATTGATCTGGCCAGCGAAGAAAAGACCTTTGATATCTCTCAGTTCAAGAGTATGACTCAACTGAGTCGGGTCGAAATAGTCATATTCTACTGCATAGGCAGGTCTGAATATCCTTGCTTTTTCCAATCCAGCTACACTATGCAGAGCCTCAAGCTGAATGTTCAAAGGCAGCGAGGATGAAAAACCCTGGATATAGTATTCATTGATATTCCTGCCCTCAGGTTCAAGGAAAAGCTGATGTGCATCCTTGTCAGGAAAAACCCTGAGCTTATCCTCTATGCTGGGACAGTACCTCGGTCCCCTGCCTTTTATCATTCCCGTGAATAAAGGAGAATCTTCGAAACCGCTCCTCAGAATATCATGTACTGTTTCATTAGTATGGAGAACATAGCAAGGAAGCTGCTTCATTCCTTTTTGAATTGTCGACAACTCTGGTAGGAATGAAAATCGCTCCGGTTTGTCATCTCCACATTGTAGTTCAAGTTTTGATGTGTCAATCGATGTGATGTCAATCCTTGGAGGAGTACCTGTCTTCATACGGGCAGTCCGAATGCCGAGACTCATCAACTGTTCGGTCAACCCGGTGGAAGGACTCTCCCCTATTCTCCCCCCTGTCAATTGCTGCCTTCCTATGAAAAGTCTTCCGTTCAGAAACGTTCCGGCTGTAAGGATAACCGCCCGAGACTTGAAAATATGCCCGTCAGATGACTTGACCCCGGCGATTTTTGAATTCTCAAAGAGGAAAGAAGTCGCAATTCCTTCGTAAATATCTAACTTACAGTTATTTAGCAGGACTTTTGACCAGTTGAGCGAAAAATGGATTTTATCGCACTGGGCTCTCGGGCTCCACATCGCAGGCCCTTTTGACCTATTGAGCATTCGGAACTGCAGCGTGGAACGGTCGGTAACGATTCCGGTATAACCGCCGAGAGCATCTATCTCTCGGACAATCTGTCCTTTAGCTATCCCGCCGACCGCAGGGTTGCAGGACATTTTTGCAAATCCGAGACGATCCATAGTGACAAGCAGAACGGACGACCCCATATTTGCCGCAGCCATCGCGGCCTCACACCCGGCGTGTCCTCCCCCGACTACTATTACATCGTATACCACGCTCATTACACTAACCGTTCAGGGCTTTTCTGATTTCGAGATAATAATTCTCCTTGGATCTCATAACCGCAATATCCTCATCCTTATGGTCATCATATCCCACAAGATGAAGAATACCGTGTACCAATACTCTGTTCAGTTCGTCTTCGAAGCCGGTTCCGTAATACTCCGAATTTTCCCTGACGGAGTCGATACTTATGAACAAATCCCCGGACAGAACTTTCCCTTCACAGTAGTCAAACGTTATGATGTCGGTAAAATAATCGTGTTGCAGATATTTCATATTGATGTCAAGTATGTATCTGTCAGAACAGAATATGACATTGACATCACCGAGTTTGCGCACTTCGCTCTCGGCTACCATCTTGAACCACCTGTTGTTGAAAGCCTTGTTTTTGAAGACGAATTTCACGTCCTCAGTGTAATATCTGACCATATCTCAAATCTGTGCAAATCTACAACTATTAAATCAAAAAATTGGAATTTGAATTTATTATTTATACCTTTGAAACTCGGATTGATATATAATAAACAATAACCAAATATGGAAATTAAGAAATCAAAAAAGGCAGATCTGAAAAACTGGAAGCTCTTTTTCACAGAGTGCGGTTTTATTTTTGCCCTCTTGGTGGTATTCCTGGCATTTGAGTGGACTTCCAAGGAAAAGAAGACTTCTCTGCTTGATGATGTTAATCAGGAACTCATTGAGGAAGAAATGGTTCCAATCACACAGGAAACTCCTCCACCTCCACCGGAAATCAACAAGATCCCTGTCCTTTCAGACCAGATTGATATCGTTGACGATGATATCAAGGTTGATGATATGATTATCAATACAGAGGATGACAATACGGGTGTTGAAATCCAGGATTACGTTGCAGCCGTAGAGGAGGAAGTCATTGAAGAAGAGGCCATTCCTTTCCAGTTGGTTGAAAAACAGCCTTCATTTATGGGTGGTGGCCCGAATGAGTTCACAAAATAGGTGAACGAGCGTCTGGTTTATCCTGAAATCGCCAAGGAAAACGGTGTACAAGGTCGTGTTACACTCCAGTTCACGGTAGAAAAAGACGGTAAGGTGACCAATGTCAAAGTGCTTCGTGGTGTGGATCCTTCACTTGACAAGGAAGCTATGAGGGTTGTTGCATCTTCACCCAAATGGACACCTGGAAGACAGCGTGACCGCGCAGTTAAAGTAAACTACACCTTCCCTGTTATATTCCAGCTCCGCTAGGATAGGAAAGTAATTCTACAAGTTAACTTGCAAGAAAAACATACAGAAAAAGCAGTATTTGTCGGGGTGATTCGCAGCGGCGATGATCCCCGACAAATTGCTGAATATATGGATGAACTGGAATTTCTCGCCTCAACTGCCGGGGCAGTGGGGGAGAAACGCTTCATCCAGAAAATAGACAAACCGGATAGCCGCAGTTATATTCATAGCGGCAAGCTGCTGGAAATCAAGGATTATTGCGCAGAAAACTCTATTGACATCGTAATATTCGATGACGAACTTACTCCTACCCAACAGCGAAATATAGAAAGGGAACTTCATATCCGGGTTCTTGACCGAACCAGCCTGATTCTGGATATTTTTGCCCAAAGAGCAAAAACCGCCTATGCCAAAATGCAAGTGGAACTTGCCCAGTACCAATATCTTCTACCTCGTCTTGCCGGCATGTGGACACACCTTGAAAGACAGAAGGGAGGTATAGGTATGAGAGGTCCTGGTGAGTCTCAGATAGAGACTGACCGCCGCATAATCCAGGGTAGAATAAGCAAGTTGAAGGAGGATCTTGCAAAGGTGGACAGGCAGATGGCTTCACAAAGGGGTAACAGGGGCTCATTGGTACGTATAAGTCTTGTGGGTTACACCAATGTCGGTAAAAGCACACTTATGAACCTGTTGGCTAAAAGCACTGTTTTCGCTGAAAACAAGCTGTTTGCCACGTTGGACACTACGGTCCGTAAGGTTGTTATAGATAATGTGCCTTTCCTGCTCAGCGATACCGTGGGATTCATAAGAAAACTGCCCACGCAATTGGTGGAGGCTTTCAAGAGTACACTTGATGAAGTGCGTGAGGCTGATATACTTATGCACGTTGTAGATATCTCACATCCTAATTTTGAAGATCAGATAAGGGTGGTTAACCAGACTCTTAAGGATATAAACGCCATAAACAAGCCTGTATTCCTCGTTTTCAACAAGGTGGACGCCTATCATTACGAGCCTTATGATGAGTTCTCCCTGACCCCTAAAAATGCGGGAAATTACACTCTTGAGGAGTTCAAAAACTCGTGGATTGCGAAGGAAAACACTCCTTGCATTTTCATCAGCGCAAAACAAAAGATCGGAATAGATAAACTCCGTTCCGACCTTTATAAGATGGTGGCCGA
>JAZUKB010000050.1:0-4839 GCA_045643085.1 Candidatus Cryptobacteroides sp. | reverse complement strand
CAAAAGGACATAATAATCTGCGTCAACCTCCCGCAGAGCACGGTTGTAGCCGCCGGTAAAGCCGTAATTCCGGTCGAAACGGATAAGCCGTATCTCCGGAAATGACTCTTCGACATAAGAGAGAGAGCCATCCGTCGAACCGTTGTCCGCAATGACGATGAATGAATCCTTCAGGTTGGTGTTGCGGACGAGAGTCGGAAGATACTGTCGCAGCATCTTCTCCCCGTTCCAATTCAATATGACTACCGCTGTATCCATATCGGTACAAATATAACAATTATTTTACGTAAATTCGGGAAGTGGAAACGACAAGTACTATGGCGCAGACAATAATGTTCTACAATCTGGAGAATCTGTACGACACAATCGACGACCCGATGAAGGATGACGATGAGTTCACCCCTATGGGAGACAAGCGCTGGACCCGCGAGAAATATATGCTCAAACTTCAGAACCTGAGCGCAGTATTCGGGGCCATAGCTTCCTCGTACGGGGGATTTCCCAGCGTTGCCGGTGTTTCGGAAGTCGAGAACATAGGAGTGATGCGGGACCTTGCCGCACAGAAACGTATGGCCGGGGCCCACTACAAAGCCATCCACTTCGAATCGAATGATGCCAGGGGCGTGGACGTCGGGATGTTCTACCGCCCCGACAAATTCTCGCCTCTCGGGAGTGAACCGGTAAAACTTGTTCTTCGCAGCGGACGGGAATATATCGGAAGGGATATTCTGGCATCCTGGGGTTATCTGGACGGAGAACTGTTCGCTTTCTACGTCTGCCACTTCCTCTCAAGAAGAGCCGGAGTCGCCGCATCTGCCGGATTCAGGAGAGCAGGAGCCGAGACTGTCCGGGATCACGCCGCGGCCCTGAGAAAGAAATACCCCGGCATCAAAGTGGTGATAATGGGTGATATGAATGACAGTCCGTCGGACGATTCCCTTTCCAAACTGCTCAGAGCGCACAAATCAATCTACAATATACCGGAAGGCGAATACTTCAATCCGTGCTGGGCTTTGGAGGATGAAGGCAGGGGGACAAGCCTCCACAATCACAGATGGGTGTTGTATGACAACATAATCGTTTCCCACAACCTGATCGCCCCTTCCGACAAAGGCTTGAACCTCTGCAGGATTGACCGCAACCATTATTGCGAGATATTCAGAAAGAATTTTATGATGAGCCACGGAGTGCCGAAGCGGAGCTACTATGGAAACAGCTTCGAGAACGGCTACAGCGACCATCTTCCCGTATTGATCAAACTGAACGCTACCTGATTGTCAGTCTTCCAGCCGAAGGATCGAACCGCAGCGGCCCGCGGCTGAAGAAGGCTTCCAGAGTTCCGTCACCAGCCAACCCGGCCGGTGACCCGCATCTGATTGTCCCGTATCGCTCCGGGCAGCCGTCGCTTTTGTCCATCAGCCACAGGGTATGGGCACTCTGAAGCGCACTGTCCAAGTCGTGCGTGGAGACTATGATTGCTTTCTTTTCCTTGTCGGCAAGATTCCGCAACATCACCATCAGTTCCATTCTGCTGGTGATGTCGAGAAACGCTGTCGGTTCATCCAGGATTATTATCGGACATTCCTGAGCTAAAGCCTTGGCTATGAACGATTTCTGCCGTTCCCCGTCGCTCAGCTCCCCAAGATGTCTCCCTTCAAAGCAGGTCAACCCGACCAGTTCCAGTGCCCGGTCGACAATCTCGCGGTCCCTGTCTGCCAACCTGCCGAAAAAACCCGTATGGGGATAGCGCCCCATCGATACAAGTTCCCTGACAGTGACACCCCCGGCATTCACCTTCTCCGTCAATACGATTCCCATCTCTTTGGAAAGTTCTTCAGGATGAATTTTACCCATCAGCCTTCCCATAATCTTCATCGTCCCGCCGAGGGGACGGAGGAAACCGCACAGCGTTCTGAGAAGCGTCGACTTGCCGGCTCCGTTGAGACCGAGCAGACATACCAGTTCGCCCTGTTGCAGAGAGAGATTCACTCCGCTGTAAAGGGGACTGTCATATCCTATGGCAAGATCATACGTCTCGATTGCTGTCATATCTTAATTGAAATAATGGATGTTGTTGCGGTTAACTATTACATATATTATTACGGGAGCACAAATAATGGGTGTGATTGCCCCAAGAGGCAGCACCTGATTGCTTCCCGGCAGAATCGTCAGTAGATTGCAAAGCAGCGCGATGCAGCCCCCGGTCAGGATTGTGACCGGCACCAGACGGTTGTGGTTCGAAGTGCCGGTAGTGAGTCTGGCGATATGGGGCACCGCAAGCCCGATGAATGAAACCGGGCCGCAGAATGCCGTGACCGTGGCCGCAAGTATGCCTGTGCAGAGCAGGATGAGAATTCTCGCCCGTCTGATGTTGACACCCAGATTCGCCGCATATGTCTCCCCGAGCAGCAGGGCATTGAGAGGCTTTATCAGCAGAAGCGCCATCAAAAGTCCGGCTCCGGCAACGGCTGTGAAACAGGGCAGTTTGTCAAGAGACACTCCGCTGAAATCCCCCATCCCCCACATCACATATTGATGGACCTTGTCGGCAGATGCCCTGTAATTGAGGATGGATATGACGGAAGAGGACAGATATCCTATCATTATTCCGATGATAAGCAGCATCACGTTGCTCTTCACCTTCGCGGAAAAGCGGATTATCAGCAGCAGTATGCATCCGGCACCTATGAATGCAGAGACAATGATTGACAGATAACTGCTGACAGAGAGGTAAATCATCGCTATGGCCACTCCCAGATTCGCCCCGTCACTGATTCCGAGAATTGACGGGCCTGCAAGAGGATTGCGGAAGAGGGTCTGGAGCATCAGGCCGCTCACGGCAAGGCCCGCTCCCGCCACAACCGCAGTTATCGCCTGAGGCAACCTCGACTGAATGACAATGCTCTGCCAGGTGGCCTTCCCGTCAAACGTTCCGGCCAGAATACTTATGACGTCCTTCACGGGAATGTGCACCGCCCCATATATCAGGCTTGCCATAAACAACACGACCAGCGCTACACAGGGTATCAATATCCTGAAGATGTTCTTGTTGAGACTGACGGTCATTTGAGAGGGAAGTAATATTTCAGTTTATGGTCCGGCAGCAGGTCGGGGTGATAGATATATATAAAATCTGCCAGAATCGCATCCGGATGCAAGGCTATATCGTCGTAATAGGTGGTTGCCGCCGTATTGCAGGCATACACAGACCTTCTTCCGAAAGCTCCGAAAGCCTGGTACCTGGGATTTTCCGCCGCAATGTCGCTATATGTCATCGGAACCGGCGCATTATATTTCAGCAGCCAGAAGTCGGCATCCACCGCCCGGTCCAGCACTGTCTCGAATGAAAGCGAGGTTACACCGCTGCCCTCCTCATCCTTGAATATATAGTCAGCCCCCGCATCGGCGTGCATCGTGGCAACATAACTCTGCCCGGCCGGAACCGGCCACTGCCCGCCATATTTTCTCTCCAGCATCACCGTTGGCCGCGTCACCGCATTTTGCGCCAACGCCTTGAGCGCCTTGTACCTGGACTCTGTCAGGCTGAACAGGGAATCCCCCACCTCCTTCCTGCCGAAAAGAAGAGCATAGAACCGTATCCACTCGGCACGTCCTAGAGGTGTCCCCTCCATATAGTCCGCAGCCTCTATTATGGGAATCCCCAATTTTTCCGCAGAGCCGTAACCGCTGTTCTCAAAGGGGGATGCAATTATTGCCTCCGCCTCAATCTCGACGATTTTCTCGACATTCGGAGATGTGGACGGCCCGAGATCCGCAATAAGGCCCCGCCCGATGCGGTCTCGTGCCTCCTTCGAAGTGACATACTCCGTCTCGCAGATGCCGCATATATTTTCTATGCAGCCTGCCTCCTCAATAAGGGAAGCGATTGTTGTGGTATATACCACGGCATTACGGAGAGGCGTCCTGACGACTGTGCCTTCCGGCAGATTCTCCGGTAGAGATGCATTGCGGTCAACGATGAGATATGTCCTGCGGATGCGTGCCGTGTCCCAGGGATCGCGCAGGATGACCCGGGCATAGTCTTCACATTCCTCGATGATGAACCCGGAAGCATAATTGATTGTTTGCGAAGATGCTACGGCCCCGTCTCTATCGAAAGAGGGTCTTCCGCCTCCCCGGCCACTGCATCCGTAAAGGAGCGCAATGCACACAATACAACCGACAAGAAACGATTTGGACATAGCACAAAGTTATCAAATCCTAAGTTTTGTGCAAAAATTCTTGGAAGAATAAAAAAATAATGCATATCTTTGCTGTCCGATTGGAGAGATGGTAGAGTGGTCGATTACGGCAGTCTTGAAAACTGTTGAGGTGAGAGCCTCCGGGGGTTCGAATCCCTCTCTCTCCGCAAGTATTTGAAGCTCAGCGCGTAGCGCTGGGCTTTTTTGATGTGCCGCCCGGCAGAAGCCTGCTTCTGTAAGGGAGGTGCATCAAAAAAAAGCCAAAGGCCGCAGGCCTTGGGCTTCAAAGACTTGCAAGGGCCCCTCCGGCGAGGAGGAAGGGAAAAGGCACGGCAAAGCCGTGACTAATCCTCTCTTCTTTCTTTTTAATAGTTTTTCCTTGTATTTGTCGGTGACTTGCGAAGGAGTTGGAATGATATCGTTGACCTCAAAGAATTTGAAAGCGAAATTCATCTGATCACGTTCATTTCTTAGGGTATTATTGATCGAAAGAGCCGTTTCCCCTTTGAAGCCCATAATTCGGGCAACAAGGAAGATATCAAGAAAATTGAATAACTTTGCAGAAATGAGTACAATGATAAGAAATTTCATCCATATCCTGCTTCTTTGTACAACTCTGATTGGTTCCCTTTCATGC
>JAZUKB010000049.1:0-11340 GCA_045643085.1 Candidatus Cryptobacteroides sp. | reverse complement strand
AGGATTGACGCTATCGTAGAAGCAATAAAGGAATCCCTCGAGTAAGGGATCCCTTTATTGCAAATATTCGGACCTGCGTCTATTCGTAGTTCGTTGTGATGACTATCGTCCCGGCTTCACTGCCGCGGACGATTTTCATTTGCAGCATGCCTGTCACCTTTGTGCCGGTGCCGAGCTCGGTAAGGTCGGCCGTTATGGAAACACCTTCACCGATAAGGTCGGACTCGGTGAGCTCGCCCCTCCAGAGGACAGGGCCGTATGAGTGTCTGATGGTCCAGACTCCGGCATCTATCCCGGTGAATTCATAGTCGTTCACGCCTTTCTTGAGCATGACTCTCCGGGTGTTTGCCGTACCTCCGTAAGCGAATACGCCTGGAACGAACTTGTCGATTTCGATTTCTGCACCGATTCCGTTAACCTCTTCGCTGACCTCCTTGTAGTAGTCCAGTCCTGAGTCGAACGCCTCCACCTCATAATAGTAATCCGGGGCTGTATTGAGACTCTGGATGGTGTAGGTGTTACGGTCATATACGATGTGGCTGTTGTAAAGCTTGCCCGGCTCGATGCCGTATCTTATGACATATCCGTCGGCCCCTTCGACCGGCGTCCAGAGAAGGGTGGCTTCCCTGCGGTCGGAAGGATTGCGAACAGCCTTGACGTCCTTGACAATGACTGTCCTGGCGGCATCGGTGGTTCCGAAGATTCTGAAATCCTTTATGCTGAAGTTGGCCTGGTCGTGGGTGAATACGTTGGTGATCTTTACGAATCTCGCCTTTACAGGGGCGGCGAGCTCCACGTAGTCGTGATGGAGATCAAGCTTGTTGTCACTCTTGTCAACGATTTTCGTCCAGTTCTCCCCGTCTTCAGAAGTCTCGATGATGTAGCACTGGTATCTGTCCGGATGCGCAGGCTGCCCCATAGGCATCATGGCACCGCGTGCAGGCATCTGCGATACGGCTCCGATGTGGTCGAAGTTGGACTGGATGGCGTAGATGTCGCTTACTTTTCCGAGGTCAACCTGGAAGAATTCTCCCGGATTGCCTGTCTCGGCACTCCAGCAGGTCAGGAAGTTCTCGTCCACTCCATTGCTTCCCGGATAACCCGCAAGGGTTGAGGATACGGTGACTTTCTTGCAGCGGGAGAGGAGCTTCCAACCGGTATAGTTGTTCTTTGTGACATCCTTCTTCATTCCAGGATAGTACTGAGGATAGTCTCCGTAAGCATAGTTGGAGTGCATAACGCCGTCCTTGTCAACCCCGGTAGGGTAAATGGCCAGCTCGGAACCTCTTCCTGCACCGCCATAGCTTGCCGGAATCATGCAGATGGTCCAGAGCTCGCCGTTCTTGTCGTGGAATGTACTGCCGTGTCCGGCTCCGACCTGGAAACCTGTTGTCCTGTATGTGAGAGGATTGTGCTCGGAATAAGTGAAAGGCCCCATAGGGCTGTCGGCAACATATACGCCGTGTGAGTAGGAAAGAAGTTCGAGGCCGATTGCCGCATATTGCAGGTAGTATTTGCCGTTGTGCTTCGTCATCCAAGGACCTTCGATCCAAGGATATTCCTCTTCGAAATAGTCTCTCCTGCCGTTGAAAATGGAGTAAATCACATCAGTGTTGCGGCGTGTCTCGAATCCGTGGTTCTTGTAGTCCCCGAAGAAGCAGATTTCCGGGCCGGCGATCTCCTTGAAGGTCGTCGGGTCGAGCTCCACTACCTTGAAAGGCATTATCTGTGACCAGCCGTAGTAGAGATAAACCCTTCCGTCATCGTCCACGAACAGGTTTGCATCGCCATATCTGTCGCTGTCCAGTTCCGCAACCTTCTCCCACACGCCTGATTTAGGGTCTTCGGTCTTGTACACGTTTTTGTTGTTCATGGAGCAGCCATAGAGGATCCCGTCTTTCTCGACAACGGAAACCACACCTCCGGGATAGCCCGGTGCATCGACGTATGTCCAGTCGCGGAAATCAGCCGAATACCAGTAACCCTTTCTGTGAGATACGAAAAGATAGTAGTCATCCTGATAGATGAGCACGACGGGCTCTCCGCCACGATAAGACCTCTCTTCTCCGATAATGACATCGAGAGGGTTGCAGAATGTGAACGGGGCGTCTTTGATCAGGACTTCCGCCGCTGCGGTGTCCCCTGATGCGGGATTCACCCTTGTGCTGTTTTCACCGCAGGAAGTGGTGATAAGGGCGGCTGAAAGTATGAGCAGCCCGGAAAATTTGGATAATGTTCTCATTGATAATTAGTTTTGTGTCAAGTGTGTGTAAATATAATACTTTTTTGCCCGTATTGCCTGAAAAAATTCATATATTGCATAATTGTAGTGAAATGCGGAAAACAACAGAGATATGAATGACATTATCCTTTCAGCCCTTTTGAACCTTTTTGCGTTGTTCGGCTCCAAGAACGGGATAGAGGCACAGTCTTCCCTGGATATCATAGACGACTATCTGTCAAAGTTCTACGGTATCAGAAACACCGGATCATATACGAGGCTGTATTCATCCCTGAGGGAGTATTACGATGACTTTCCGGAACTTGACAAGAATGCCATCGTCGATGGAATATGTACTAATCTGAATACCAGAATCCGCATCGAGGAGAGGGTGACGCTCCTCCTGCGTCTTATGGAGTTCTGCGAGAAGAACGTCGAATCCTTCAATCCGGAAGATGAGATATTCGTCCGCGTCGCCGAGCTTTTCAGCATAGAAGATGGCATATTCCACGAACTGGTGAATTTTGTACAGGAAGAGCAGAGTCCGGCTGTCAAGATGTCGGAGTTGGGCGACGGCGTGCTCAAGACGCTGTATCTCAAGAATCCGTCCCTCCTCCTGTTCTCGTATTCCGGGGCGCACGAGGTGATGATGAACGACGTCAGGGTCGAGAACGGCATCTTCCATATCTGGGAGCAGAGCAGCGTACTCAAAGGCGCGAATTTCCAGCCTCTTTATTTTGCATCCATAGTTGAGAAATACGAGCCGCGGACGCACGAGGATGCGGTCGAGCTCCGTGGAAATGACATCAATTTCCGTTTCGAGCAAGGCGGGGACAACGGAATGCATAATTTCAGTTTCACCCTCCAGAGCGGTGAGATGGTCGCAATTATGGGCGGAAGCGGAGTCGGCAAGACCACGTTGCTCTCCCTGTTGAACGGAAACCTCAGGCCGCAGAGCGGCAGCATCACGATCAACGGACACGACATAAGCGAACCGGAGGCAAAGGCCCTCATCGGGTTTGTTCCGCAGGATGATCTTCTCATAGAGGAACTTACCGTATATCAGAACCTTTGGTACACGGCCAAGCTATGTTTCGACGATATCCCGGATGAAGAACTGGATGCAAAGGTGATGACTGTCCTGGTCAACCTCGGACTGGACGCAGCCAAGGACCTCAAGGTCGGTTCCCCGATCAACAAATTTATATCCGGAGGCCAGCGCAAACGCCTCAATATAGCCCTGGAACTTATCAGGGAGCCGGCAATCCTGTTCCTTGACGAACCTACTTCCGGCCTTTCATCGGCAGATACGGAGACTGTGGTCTCTCTTCTTAAGGAGCAGACCTACAAGGGCAAGCTGATTGTCGTGAACATACATCAGCCGTCATCCGACGTGTATAAGATGTTCGACCGTCTGTGGCTGCTGGACAAGGGTGGGTATCCGGTATATGACGGCAATCCTATAGAGGCCGTGTCCTATTTCAAAGGGGCTGCCAACTATGCGGACTATCAGACTTCGTCCTGCCCTGTCTGCGGCAACATCAATCCTGAGATCATTCTCAATATCATCGACGAGAAGCGTCTGGACAATCTCGGACAGATGACTTCAACCCGAAAGGTGACCCCTCAGGAGTGGCACGAGATGTATCTCAAGGCTCGTCCGGAACAGGGCGAATTGAAGCAGGAGCCGGTGCCGCACACTGACCAGAAGCGGCCTGGCGGACTCAAGCAGCTGTGGATATTCCTGCGGAGGAATGTCAGCACCAAGATAACCAACCTGCAGTATCTGCTCGTCACCCTTCTTGAGGCGCCTCTGCTGGCTGTCGTCTGCGGCCTGCTCACCAGGTACACTCCTGACAGCGGGATATACAGCCTGATGGACAACAAGAACTTCCCGTCATATCTGTTTATGGCGATTATTGTGTCCATATTCCTCGGAATGTCCGGCAGCGCGGAGGAGATCATCAGGGACAGGGCTCTTCTCAAGAGGGAGAAATTCCTGCACCTCTCACACTCCAGCTACATTTGGTCAAAGATATGCTATATGGCTGTGGTATGCCTGATACAGACCTTCCTTTTCATCATAGTAGGCAATGCCGTCATAGGTGTGCACGGGATGTTCTGGTACTGGTGGATAATATTGTTCATATCCGCTTTCCTGTCATCTTTGATCGGCCTGCTGCTGTCCCAGTGTCTCAGCTCGGTTGTCGCAATATACATCACGATACCTCTGCTGCTCATCCCGCAGATTCTCCTGTGCGGCCTTGTGGTCAATTTCGAGGATCTGAATCCGAACAGTGAGACCGGCAACGTTCCCGTCCTCGGAGATTTCATCCCGTCGAGATGGGCGTACGAGGCACTTGCCGTGGCAAGTTATTCGATGACGGATTATGAGGCTCCAGCCTTCGAACAGGACAGGGCCCGCTACGAGGCGCTGTACTATGAGCAGTCTTTCATATACGAGTTGAAGTCTCAGCTCGAGACCAGGGAGGATGAGATAAAGCAGGGCAAGGAAGTGGACCCTTCACATCTCAGGATTGTCCGTTCCGAACTGCCGCAGCTTGCCAGGATATGCCGTATCAGACCATACGACGGAGATGATTCCTATGACAACCTGATGGCCTATATCGACGGTGCGAAGAAAGTGCTGTCCGACAGGGCGAACAAGACCACTCTGGCCCTGGACAAGCAGGTAACGGCATTTATCAGGGAACACAGTCAGGAGGAATATCTCGAGTTGAAGAGGGACAACTACAACCTCAGGCTGGAGGATCTCGTCGTCAACAGGGCCACGGACCATCTTTACACTATAGTCGGTGACCATATCGTTCCTCGCAGCGGGTATGTCTATCTGACGCCTCGTTCCCGCAACGGACGTGCTCCGTTCTACAGCGGAGTGAAGGTTCTGGGTGAGAAGGAGATCCCAACCTTCTGGTTCAACCTTTGCATAATGTTGATTATGTGTCTTTTGATAAGCCTGTGCCTGTTTACGGACATTCCCGGAAAATATATCAGAAAAGAGCAAAAGAGTTGAAAAATTACTATATTTGCACGATAATGCATTGAAATAATAATTATTACGTAGAATATGAAGAAATTATCAATCGTCATTCTTGCCGCGGCAATCGTTGCATTGCCTTCTTGCAAGAACAACAGGAACGCCAACAATCAGGAAGCTCAGGATTTTTCGGATGCAACGGCATCTGAGATTGTTGAGGAGACCCTGAAGGCTGACTTCACAAACCTTATCGAATCAGCCAAGTCCATCAAGCCGGTTCCTTTCATCAAGGCTCAAAAAGACGGAAAACTCGCTCTTTCAGAGAAGGAAAAGATGGTAAAGCCGGATTATCTCCTCTCTCCGTCAATCACATCGAAGCTTGCGACACTTTATCAGAAGTATCGTGCCGTAGGTATGCTTACAGCCGATAAGAATATCGCCGATATGTATGAGATGCCTGTCACCGACTACAACGAGGCGATCTTCAAGCTCCTTACAGATATCAACGATCCTGCTCTTATGGATTTCTATACACTTCCTTCATACGACATCGAGTCTGACCGTGAGGCATTCTCAGTATTCGTAGATGAGGAGTACGCCGCTGACCGTGCCAATTTCTTCTGGGATGGTATTGCAGCCGCTATGGTAGAGCAGATTTTCATCCTTACAAGGGACGTTGACAAGTTTATGCCTATGTTCACCGACGATCTTGCAGCCGACATCACATTCAACTTCGTTTGTGTACACGACGGTCTCACCAAGATGGTTGAGGCATATCCTGAGATGGAGAGCCTCAACGAGGTGCTCACTCCGCTTTATGTCATCAACGCCATCAACGTAGAGCAGCTCAGAGAGCAGTTGATCTCTGTAAAGGAAGACGTGGAGAATGCACGTGCATATCTTCTCAAGTAATTTCCGACAGACATCGATATACGAAAAAGCCACCGTTTCAGCGGTGGCTTTTTCGTTGTGCCCTTCGAGACTATTACAGCAGTCTCAGGACCTTGGCAAGCTGGTCCGGACAGCTCGTGCCCCTTTCGGAACAATCGATTCCCTCCAGCCTTGATATCGCATCATCGACGCTCATCCCCTTTACCAGTTTTCCGATACCGATGGAATTCCCGGGACAACCTCTGACAAAAGAGGCCTCAAGTATGATTCCGTCCTTTTCGGCTACGCCAATCATCGCTGAACATACTTTCTTGCAGGGAAGTGCATAGATTGTATGTACCCCGTCTTCGGAAGTGTTGTCCTGGACAAGAGTGATTTCCGTTTCGTCCCTAGCGGCGGTCAGGTAGCCCGCTGCAAGTTCATCGATGTCGGAGAGAAAGTGCTCTGTGGATGTCGTTTCATCACCGTCGAAAACTGGTGCCGGTGAAGCCGTTTTGCTGCCGGCGCCGTTTCCGCAGGAGACAGCTACGGAACTGCAAACGGCCAGTACGGCAATGGATTTTAATATTTTCATTAGTGTCTGGTTTTATTTCGGGCAAATATAAGTATCTTTCGCCATTATTCGGAAGATATGGCTACAAGTAGGGAATATGCGGATTTCATCCGGGGAAAATTCGAGAAGCTGGACGTGGTTTCGTTGAAACCGATGATGGGGGAGTATGTGATCCATATGGCCGGTAAGGTGTTGGGTTTCCTTGCCGATGACCAGCTCCTGTTTCAGTCCGGACCTACCATTGACAGGTTGCTTCCTGATGTAGAGAAACGGGAGCTGTTCCCCGGTTCCAAGTTGTTCTGCATAATTGATGACGGATTGAGCTCATACCAGATATGCGAGCTTGCTCAGGCAATCTATGATGACCTGCCTGTCAGCAAACCTCGGAAAAAGAAGTCGGAACCTGAGTTCAGCGAAGATATACAGAAGCGCTTCCCGTTCACGAAATATCTGCCGATACTGATTGTCTTCCTGTTTATTGCAGTGAACGCGGGCGCGCAGGTCACATTGCCCGATATCGGTACAGAGAAAAAACAGGACAATGTCACAAGAGGGAAAATGGGTGGTGGGCATTCCGGCCTTATGGCACCACCCAACGAGATGAAACTTCCCCCGATCGAGTACAAGCAGGATTTTGACGAGAGGACCAAGGAATTGGAAGACAAGATGGCTGAACGCAGCTGGAGCAGCGAAAGTACGGCATGGGAGAGAGCTTGCGAGTTGGATACGAAGAATGCATATCAGAGGTATGTGTCAATATATCCCAATGGGGCCCACAGACCCGAAGCCACCCAGAGACTCATCGATATCCAGGTGAATGACATCTTCAATTCCGACCACGGCGGCCTTCCGAATATGAAATGGGTTTTCGAGGACCCGGAATCGGAGACCAGCACCATAATGATCGAAAATGACACCGGATTCCCTCTTACGGTAATGTACAGCGGGGATGAGAGCAGGAGCATAGTCATCAGCCCGGGATTCAGGGAGTCCATTACTCTGCCGAACGGAAGATACAACATCGCAGCTTCAGTCCCGGCCGTAAGGGTGCGCCCATTTGCCGGGACCGAGACACTGCTCGGAGGAGACTATGAAGTGTGCTTTGTGATTGCTCCGATCTTCTAATGCTGTTTTTCCTTGGCAAACAGTACGGCAGTCAAAGGTAAGGCGATGAGTGCCATAGTGGCGCTGACCGGCAGGTATATGCCGAAATTGCAGTACTCCACGACAAAATAGGTGATAAACAGCAAGGCGGTTCCAAGCAGCGCAGACAATGCATATTGCTTGCGGATATCGCCGGGCTTGACCATCGCGCGGACAAGGTTCGGTACTCCCAGACTCACGAAGCCGATGGTCCCGCAGATGCTCACCACGCTGGTGACCAGAACGCTGATCATAAACAGTATTCCTGCCTTGGCTGCATTGGACAGCTCTATCTCTCCCTTGAAATGGCTCGTCAGCTTTTTCGAGCATAGCAGTGCGGTGGCTATGCCGGAGGCGAACAGGAGCAGGCTGATCACAATATCCGTGGCCGTGACTCCTTGAAGCTTGAAATTGGCCGCTCCCCACAGGTAATATTGCTTCAGAAGGTCGCCTGTCGGGGCATTGGTGACCACTATCGTGCCCAGAGAGCCGATGAATGTGCCGAATAAGATGCCGAAAGTGATGAGTCGGGAGGTGTTCAGCCTGATGGCGATCAGCGAAACAATCAGTGCGCATACTGCCTGGCAGATGAAAGCCCCTACTGTGAGCGAGCACCATCCGGTCATTGTCGCCGTCGCGGCCCCGAGGCAGGCTGCGCTGCCGAGTCCGAGGGAGTAGATGTCACCGAGCTGGTTTCTCCAGAGATATTGCATCTGCACGCCTCCGACCGGGAGCGCGATGCCGCATAGGAATACATAAAGGATGTTTAGCATAATCAGAATTTGAAATCTATTCCTCCATAAAGGGCGCGTCCCGGCATAGGATAGCCTGAGGACAGGACATATTGAGTATTTGTGATATTGCGTGCAATGAGTTTCAGCCCGAAAGAACGCCCTCCCTTGAACGGGAAGTCCTTCCCGGCCGTGATGTCCAGGGTATTGTAGTCCGGCATCACGCTATAAGAATCCCTTCTTCCGCATCGTACGTTCCATATGAGATCAAGGCTCCAACCTTTGTATGACCCTTTCAAGGCGTTGGACAGGGAATGTTTGGCGATGTATGGCAACTGCTCATCGTATGAGGCGCTGTCGGGCGTCTTGTCCTTGGCGTTTTGCCAGGTATACGAAACAGAGAGGGATGCGTCCCAGCGGTCTCCTTTGAAACCTGCCCTGGCTTTTACGTCTGCGCCGTACATTATGGCCCTGCCGACGTTGTATGGGAACCACAAAGACGGGTCTTCCGCAGAAGGGGCGGACACGATCTTGTCCTTGAGAGTATTGTAGAAGGCATCGGCGCCGGTTTCCAGACTCCATCCGGAGATGCTCTTCCTCCAATGCGCGCCGAGGGTTGAAAGCCAGGCATCTTCACACAGCAGGTCAGGATTGCCGTATCCTGGGTAATACAGTTCGTTGAACGTCGGAACCCTGTAGGCGCGTCTTCCGAATGCTGTTATGTCGAATCCGTCAGATATGAGGAAATGAAGATCCGCCGACGGCGATACGACATTACGGCCCTCGATTCCCTTGTCGAAAGTGCCGGAATATTCGAGTGAAACCTTCGCGTTGAACCGTGGCAGCCGGAATGCGGCTGTGACTGTGGAGAGTATGCCGGTCCTCACCGCTTCATAGTCGGTCGCCTTGAGGTTGTTGTGCTGCAGGTCGGCCGCAACTGAAACTTCCATCCAGGAGGTGATGTTGAAGATGTGGGAGGTGTTCAGCTGGAGGTCGGTTGCCTGATACCGGCTGTCACCCCATTCGCTGAAATAATTCAGGTCATCGTATCCGGCCTTGGCACTTACGTTCATCGAATACAGGTATGAGAAACTGTTCTGGAGTACGCCTTGGACAAAGACGTTCCTGTCTTTCTGCCTGTCGGTCGAAGGCCAGTCGATGGAACCGGGAGTTCCCCTTCCGGAGCCGTTGTAATAAGCTTTCGTGTGCCATTTGCCGTGATCCATAATTCCCCAAACATCCACTCCTGCGTGGATTTGACGGATGTCGTTGTTCTCCCTCCTGACATCCCCGTCATACGGGAAATTTCCCTTGCTCAGAGTGCCTGAAGACATTGCAGACAGGGATATTCTGTCAGACAGCCTGAAATCCAGCCTTGCCGAAGGTTCGTATGTGCCGAACGAGCCGCCGCGGAACTTTACGTTGCCGGCAAAGTTTCCCGACTTGAACACGGGCTTGGCCGTATTGAAAGAAAGACTGTTCTGGGCATAGTCCACAACTATGTTGGAGCAATTGTCCACATCAATCATTCCCAGGTCCGCCTGTCCGCTCTGTACGTTGCTTATGCGGACTCCGTCGATGTATAACGCTGTGTGCGCGCTTCCAAGTCCCCTCAGACTCACGGACTTCAACCCGGCAGCTCCTCCCATATCTCCGACAAAAAGGTCGGGAATGCTGCTCAAGGCTTCGGTGACATCGATTTGATTTGAAATGAATACGGTGTCCGATTGGGACACAACCATACCCTTGTCCGCAACTACGACTGCGGTTTCCAGGGTGTCGGGCGTCTCTGCAACAAGCAGACTCGCCACAAGCAAAATAGTAGAGGATAACATTGTTTGTACCGTCTCAACGGAAACCTGCCCCCGGGTTTCGCCAGTTTGACTTAACTATGGCAGGTCTTCTGACTTGTTCCGGAGTCACGCCTTCTCGTCCGGACGGACAATGGCACAGAAAGTGACACGTTGATGGAACTTACAGCTGCGGGCACAGTCCAGGTCTTTCACCTGATTCCCTTTTCAAGCCACACGGTGGCTCACCATAGCCCGGACAAATGTACGACAATTATCCGGACCCGGCAAATTTATTTTATCGCTGGCGTGGCTGGTCAATCTTTGTACCAGTCCTTGTAGAGAAGATAGCCCTGCGCGTTCTTATGGGCAGCCTCGGCCACGGCTTCGGAGGCATCCTTGACCTTCTTCGCCGGAATGCCGGCATAGACTCCCGGCTCGAGAACCTGATTGCTGAGAACGACAGCGCCGGCGGCGATTATCGTATTGTCCGGAATGACTGCATTATCCATCAATATCGCGCCCATTCCAACAAGGACGTTGTTGCCGACTTTGGCTCCGTGTATCACTGCATTGTGCCCCACGGATACGTCATTGCCGATTTCCACGACAGAGCGCTTGTAGAGAGTGTGTACTACTGCGCCGTCCTGGATGTTCACCCTGTCACCGAGCACGATGGGGTTCACGTCCCCACGCAACACGGTGCCGTACCATATGCTGCAGTCGTCACCGATGGTAACATCACCTATCAATGCGGCGTTCTCCGCCAGAAAACATCTTTGCCCGACTACGGGTGCCGTGCCGTTAAGTTCTTTGATTATCGCCATTTGCCAGAAAGTTCCTGAATAATATTAGCATCGCGGAGCATCTTTACAAAAACCTCTGCACTCCGCTTGTGGAATACACGTTTGAGAGTATGGACGCAACCCTGCATCCGGTTGTCCGGAAGATTGAGGGGCACTGCCTTCAGAAGGTCCCTTCCCCTGATGGAGGCCTCGGACAGCATGGTCAGG
>JAZUKB010000048.1:0-7515 GCA_045643085.1 Candidatus Cryptobacteroides sp. | reverse complement strand
CCTACCGTATATGGTGACGCTCATCTCGGGCACGCCCGCCCGGGAATCACCTATGACGTACTGAGCAAACTTCTCAGACACCTTGGGTACAAGGTCAGATATGTCCGCAATATTACGGACGTGGGACACCTGGAACACGATGCCGACGAGGGGGAGGACAAGATAGCAAAAAAGGCCCGGCTGGAGCAGTTGGAGCCTATGGAAGTCGTTCAGAGCTATACGTTCCGTTATCACGAGGCGATGAGGATGCTCAATGTCGCGCCTCCGTCCATAGAGCCCAGGGCCAGCGGTCACATAGTGGAGCAAATCGAGGCCGTCAAAAAGATTTTGGAAGCGGGATATGCTTACGAAAGCAACGGGAGCATCTATTTTGACGTTGAAAAATACAACAAAGACCATCACTACGGAATTCTCTCCGGTCGCACGCTGGATGACACCCTCGAAGGGACGAGGACTCTTGACGGACAGTCGGACAAGAAGGCTCCATTCGATTTCGCGCTATGGAAGAAAGCGGAGCCGGAGCACATAATGCATTGGCCTTCCCCTTGGAGCGAAGGATTCCCAGGATGGCATCTGGAGTGCTCTGTGATGGGTGAAAAATATCTCGGTCAGGAGTTCGACATCCACGGAGGAGGCATGGATCTGATGTTCCCTCATCACGAATGTGAGATTGCACAGAACGTGGCTTCCCGCGGAACAGCCGGAGTTCACTACTGGGTGCACAACAATATGATTACAATCAACGGGCAGAAGATGGGAAAGTCACTAGGCAATTTCATTACGCTGTTCGACCTTTATAAGAAATACAGCCCGATGACCATAAGGTTCTTCGTGCTTCAGGCGCATTATCGGGGTACGCTGGACTTCTCCGATGACGCCTTGAGTGCGGCGGAGAAGGGTCTCAAGAGGATAATGCAGGCCGCAAAGGACCTGTACGCGATGGTCGGGAAAAAGATGCCGGACATTCCTTACGGAGAACTTCCTGAAGGAACCGCTCCTGATGCCTGCAATGCAGATTCCAAAGATATCAAGACAATCTGGGAAAATGTCTATGACGCTCTCTGTGATGATATGAACACGCCTGTGGCACTGGCTGGAATCTCCGAAGCAGTAAGAATCATCAATTCCGCCAAGGACGGTTCGGTGAAGCTCAGCGGAAACGACCTCGAAACGCTAGTGCAGCTTTTCGACGACATAGTTTTCGGTGTACTCGGACTCAAGAATGAATCCGCCGATACAGGTACATCCGGCAAAGTCATAGATGGTCTGATGGGAATGGTTCTCGAATCACGGGCAGCAGCCAAGGCGGCAAAGGACTGGACAACCTCAGATCATATCCGAGACACTTTGAATGAAATAGGAGTCAAGGTGAAGGACACCAAGGACGGTGTTGAATGGACCATTGAATAATACCTGATGAAACTTGTAAGCTGGAACGTTAACGGCCTGCGGGCCGTGGCGGGTAAAGGGTTCGCCGACATCTTCACGGACCTGGACGCGGATTTCGTATGCCTTCAGGAGACAAAACTACAGGAAGGACAGATAGATCTGGAGTTTCTTGGATACAGGTCTTTCTGGAATTACGCCGACAAGAAAGGCTATTCCGGGACTGCAATATATACCAGACACGAGCCCCTGAACGTCTCAAACGGAATAGGGATTGACGCTCACGACCACGAAGGCAGAGTCATTACACTGGAAATGCCGGAGTTCTATCTTGTAAATGTCTATACCCCGAATTCGCAGGACGCACTTAGAAGGCTTGACTACAGGATGGAGTGGGAAGACGACTTCCGCGATTATCTGTGCGGTCTTGCCTCCAGAAAGGGCGTAATCGTATGCGGAGACATGAACGTAGCTCACGAAGAAATAGACATCAAGAATCCTGCGACCAATCATTTCAATCCGGGATTCACCGACCAGGAAAGGGAGAAGATGACCCTGCTTCTGAACTCAGGGTTCAAGGATACCTGGAGAATCCTGCACCCCGATGAGGTCAAGTACTCCTGGTGGTCATACAGAATGGCGGCACGCGAACGCAACGTGGGTTGGAGAATCGACTATTTCCTATGCTCCGACAACTACACGGACCACGTGGTCAGCGCCGAAATACGTAATGACATATTCGGCTCCGACCACTGTCCTATAGAATTGGTTATCGAGTAAAGGCGTCGCTCACATCGAGCGAATACTGCCGTGTACGCCAGTAAGCGCCAGTGGCTCTGACATCCGAAACGGACGCTGCGAAACTTATCACATACTTCCCCGCAGGAGCCTCCCAACGGTTTGCTTCCTGGTTGAAGGAAGCCAGTTCATAGGCAGACACTTCGAATTCAAGCGTCTGCGACTCCCCGGGCTGCAGAAGTTCTGTCTTAGCGAAAGCCTTCAATTCCTTGCACGGTTTTTCCATTCCTCCGTCCGGAGCAGACACATACAGTTCCACAACCTCCTTGCCGGCAACCTTTCCGGTGTTCTTGACGGTTACGGAAGCTTTGAAGCCGTCTTTCGTCGCCCTTACGGATGGCTTGGAATAAGAGAAAGTAGTATAGGAAAGTCCGAACCCGAACGGATATGAGACTTCCTTGTCAGCAGTATCGAAATATCTGTAACCCACCCATATATCTTCCTCATAGTTGACATAGTCAACATCCTTCTGCGGCTGACGTGACCTCTGAGGCCCGTTGAATGCACCATATCCGACCTGTGAACCGGAATAGTCATACGGGAAGTTTGAGGATGACGGATGGTCGAAGAAAGCCACAGGGAATGTCATCGGAAGCTTTCCGGAAGGATTGACCTTGCCGGTAATGATGTCCGCGACCGCATTCGCCCCTTCCTGTCCAGGAGACCAAGGGAGGATAATGGCATCAGCGTAATGCTTCCAGGAATTGGTCTCGATCACACCTCCGACATTGAGCACCACTATGACCTTTTTGCCGGCCTCGTGGAACTTGACGGACACGTTGGCTATGAGATCGCGCTCCGTTGACGTAAGCTCGAAGTCATCCTTGAACTTGCGGTCTGCACCTTCTCCGGCATTTCGCCCGATCACGATAACAGCGGCATCGTCAACGGTTGAGTGCTTTGCTATCGCTGCTTCAGGAATGCTTATCTCGGGATATTTGCCGACCGCAAAGATGTTGAAGCCACGGCCACCGGCAGGAGCTGAGAGCTCCTTGTATGCCTTGTCACAGGCGATATAATTCTCATAATAGTTGACCAGCTCCTTGTCGAGGGTGAATCCAGCATTTTCAAGACCTTCCTTCATATTGACGACATAAGCCTTGTTGACATTTCCGGACCCTGTGCCTCCGGCAACGAAATCTATCGAGCTGATTCCATAGAGGGCTATGTTCTTCACCCCTTCAAGAGGTAGCGTGTTGTCTTCATTGCGAAGCAGCACTATCGACTCCGCAGCCGTCTGACGCGCTATGGCAGCGTGAGCTTCAAGATCAGGATTGTTTGAATACGCATACTGTCTGAAAGCAGGAGTCCGGACAATATAGTTCAGCATATTTCGTACGTTTCTGTCAACTACGGACATCTCGAGGGTGCCGTCCTTGACAGCGGCAATGATACGGTCTATCTCCGTCTGGTTGCCCGGCTCCATCAGGTCATTTCCCGAAGCGGCCGACTTCACCGTACCTGCCTTGCTCCCCCAATCCGTCATCACGATTCCGGTATAGCCCCAGTCCTCACGGAGAACCTTGGAAAGAAGATCCTCGCTCTGCTGGGTGTATTCGCCATTTATCTTGTTGTATGAGGACATCACCGTCCACGGCTGCCCTTTGGTGATAGCTATCTCGAAGTTCTTGAGATACAGCTCACGCAGAGCCCTCGCACTTATGCGGGAATCCGCCTCGTTACGGTTGGTCTCCTGATTGTTGGCAGCAAAGTGCTTGATTGAAGTGCCCACCCCGTTGCTCTGTACACCATTGATATAGGCAGCGGCCATATTGCCGGAGAGCACCGGATCCTCAGAGAAATATTCGAAATTCCTACCGCAGAGAGGACTCCTGTGAAGGTTTACGCCTGGAGCGAGGAGTACGTCCACACCATACTCCAGCACTTCGTTGCCCATAGCTGTCGTAGCCCTGCGGACAAGATCGACATCCCAGGAAGAAGCCAGGAGAGTTCCAATTGGGAATCCTGTGCAATAGAAAGTCTTGTCGGTTCCCTGACGGGTAGGATTGATTCTCAATCCGGCAGGACCGTCAGCAAGATACGTCATAGGAATGCCCAGACGCTCTATCGGACGGGTATTCCCCGCAGCTCCCTCTACAGGACCTGCAGCCTGACCGGATGTGACTCCATCAACGGTCGCAGCCCTGGCTCCACCCACAAGCAGTGTGGCCTTCTCCTCGAGAGTCATCGCGGAAATAATATCATCAATGTTGTCCTTTGTCAGTTTCGGTTGGGCGCAGAGTGGTGCGACGAGCATCGCTGCCGCGAGAATCAGTGTAATTCTTTTCATTGCAGTCGATATTTTTAGATAGCTTCAATGAGTTTTGCGTCAGGGAGATTCTTGAGCTGCGTAGCAGCATCTCCGACAACGATGATAATCATATTGTCAGTATTGAGATATTCCTCAGCCTGGGCCTTGAGATCATCGAGAGTCATTGCGTTTACCAATTCCTCTTCTTTTACAATATAATCATCGGCAAGTTTGTTGTTCCTGATGGCAGAAAGCATCCCCACGAGGCTTTGCGTCATCTCGAAAGCGGAAGCGTTGGCTCTAAGCATAGCTCCCTTGACACCGTCGAGCTTCTCCTGGGTGTAGTCTTCTGCGAAACCGTTGATGATTTCCTTGAAGAGGGCGACTGACTCTTTGGTAGAGCTGCCCTGTACGCTGGATGCAGCGTGGAAGTAACCGGATTCGAGTGAAGAGCTGAATGCAGAGCTTGCCCCGTATGTATATCCCCTTTGGAGACGGAGCACCTCGAAGAGACGGCCGGCAGACCCCGCGCCCAGCTTTTCATTGAGCACGTCAAGTTTGTGATACTCCGGATCGCTGATCTTCCTGCCCGGGCCGATGATGTAGATATATGACTGCTTTGATCCAGGGAAATCGATGAAATATGTACCAGGAGCAGCGCTCACACCAATTCCTATCTCAGGCACGTTCACCTCTGTCCCTTCCCATCCTTCGAGTACAGCAAGAGCTTTCTTGAGTGTCGGGAGGTTGATATCGCCGGCAACATCGATATGGGCATTCTTAGGAGTGAGCGTTGCATAATATGACTTGATGTCATCCAAGGTGATTGCATCGATGCTCTCATTGGTAGTGAAATCCGTGAAGATACAGTCTCCGAGCCAGAGACTGGTTGCAGCTCTCTGACCAAGGGAAGTGATACTGGTGAGAGATCTCTGAATGGCAGATTTCTGGCTCTTGACTGCCCTGACGAAAGCCGCTTCATCAAATCTCGGCTTTGTAATCATTTCATTAACGATCTCCATAACCGCCGGGAGATTCTTTGAAAGGGTGCTGACGGAAATATTCGTAGATTTGGTACCGCTGGATACACGTGCGCTTGCACCAAGCCTGTTGAGCGCCTGCTCGATTTCCACAGCTGTATGCTCGGAAGTGCCTTCATTCATCATACTGGCATTAATGGCTGACGTACCTCTCTTTCCTGCAGGGTCCAGAATGGCGCCACCATCGATGGAAATGATGAGGTTGACCATCGGAATCTCGTTCTGAGTGATGCCTGCGACTTCGATACCGTTTGAGAGAGTGGTTCTCCAGATTTCAGGAATTCTGGTCTTAGGGGTATTGGCCATATAGTCAGGCTCGATACTGCGGTCGAATGTTGACGGCGTATGCTCGTAATCATCGTCCACGACAGCACCGGCAGCGCTACGCATAGTCTGCTTGCTCTGATCTTCCATTACAAGGTTTGCCGGCTCGCTACCCTCTATGGCAAGATCCGTCTGACCCTTAGGAACAGCTACTACCGTGACATAATTCTGACCCTTTATGTATTTGTTGTATACTCTCATTATGTCCTCGGATGTGACATTGTTGAAAGCTTCGATGTCATCGATAAATTTGTCTGCCTTGCCATAGAACTCCTTACTTCTTGCAAGCATCTGGGCTTTGCCGAGCACGCTTCCGAGCCTGCGATAGGCTGAGGTCTCATTCTGTGCCTTCAGGGTGGCAAGTTCCTCTTCGTCGACTCCGTTGGCTTCGAAATCAGCCATAGCCTGCTCGATCGCAGCCATAATGAGGTCAATATCCACACCAGGGAAAGAAGTGACGCTGATACTGAACTGGCCGGCGCTTTCACGCGCATAATTGTATGCGGAAGCGTTAGGCGCGAGGTTCTTCTCCACAATATTCTTGTAGAGCGGTGAATTCTTTCCACGTCCAAAGAGGCTGCCGAATGCATCGAGAGCCGCCTCATCCTCGTGTCCGGAAGCTACGGTTGACCAAGCAGCCTCTACAGCCGGCATACTGGCAAACTGGTCCTCATAGTAGAGATTCTTGGTTTCATCGAGCTTTACGTCCCATACGGCAGGTTTCTCTACAGGATGACCCGGAATCTCAGCGAAGTACTTGTCGATGAGAGCTTTAACCTCATCAGGATCAAAATCTCCGGCAATGCAGAGCGTGGCGTTTGACGGGACATAATATGTGCGATAAAACTCCTTTACGTCCTCGATTGTAGCTGATTTGATGTCTTCGAATTCGCCTATTACAGTCCAGCTGTACGGGTGTCTTTCCGGGAAGAAATTCTTGCACATCACGTCATCCATCATACCATAGGCATTATTTACCTCTGTCTGACGCTTTTCGTTACAGATGACATCTATTTCACGCTCGAGTCCGCTCTGGGTGACGGTATTGATGAAGAATCCCATACGGTCCGATTCCATCCAGAGAATCTTCTCGAGAGCATTGCGCGGAACACATTCATAGTAGATAGTGTAGTCATTCGAAGTACCTCCATTGAAATCTCCTCCCATATCGGCAATCTTGTTGAAGAAAGAATTCCTTGGAAGGTTCTCAGAACGCTGGAAGAGCATATGCTCGAAGAAATGGGCGAAACCTGTTTTCCCTTCTTTCTCTCGAGCACTTCCCACGTGGAATGCAATAGCCTGGGCGACGATAGGGTCGCTATGGTCTTCGTGAAGCACGACCTTGAGGCCATTGTCAAGCGTGTACTCCTCATAGTCGATGTGGATGGCGTCGTGGTCATCACTCTTGCAAGAGGCAAAAGTGAAAACTGCAGTCGCAATGACCAGAACGGATACGATTGTTTTTCTCATAATGTATTGGATTAATAATAAAATATTTATCGGTTTATCCCACATCAGCAAATATAGTAATTCCCACAACAAAAAGGTTTTATTTTCTCTATTGATACGAAAGATGAGGTCGACTAAAAAGGGTCGGCCTCTCTTTTTTGATGCGCGGAGTTCCGCAGCGGCAGCAGCTTGCCTCTGAGAGGACTCCGCTCACTTTGTTCGCTCCGGACCCTCCCTCCGTTTCCTGCGTCCCGCTGTCGCGGAACT
>JAZUKB010000047.1:0-7829 GCA_045643085.1 Candidatus Cryptobacteroides sp. | reverse complement strand
GGTATGCATCGGTGGTGGAGTATTTCATACGCGGAAGCGGAACTTCCGACTTTGATACGATGTCGTTCCACTCATTGATGAGTTCCGTATATGAGTCCGGGGTTGCGGCATCATTGCTCATAAGCACGGCATAGCAGGGGGCAAGTCGGCGGGTGCTGTAATAGGTGTCCCAGAGTCCAAGCCTTTCGTGGACTTTTCGGAATGCGTTGATTACGCCGCTGTCGAAGAAATGCCAAACGAATTTCTCCCATCCATAATGCCCTAAGGAATATGTGAGCACACTGGTGCCGTCGGGGCTGAACCAGTCATAGAGCCCTTCTGCGTGACGGGAGATGAAGAGATTCCTGATTCCGCTTTTTGAAAGTATCTGCGGCATTTGAAGCGTTCTGCCGGGTACATCCATATTGGAGGCCGTGAAATCATCGCAGCCGGGAAGGTTTTCACGTATCCACTTCCTTCCATAGTAAGCCTGCCTGACCAGTTGCTCGCCGGAGGAGAGGCCCTCGTAGGGTTGGTTGTATGTCGCTCCCCATAGGAACCGGCCTTCCTTGAATCTTTGTATCACTTCGTCCTTCCTTTCAGGGCAGGCCTCCAGAAATTCCATCAGATTGAGGGTCTGCTCCATCTCGAAAGTGAACCCCGGGTCGGTTTTCATCATTTCGAGTGCGGGGATGACGATATTGTCTATCCTGTCTTTCCGGCAGTAGTCGGGCGTGTCCATCCAGGCGATATCCTGATGGGATGCTTGGAGAAGATGTATCTCCCCGTTTCTGAAATATCCCCAGTCGCTGTTTATGGGTGCCTCCACGCTCAGAGACGAAGTGACCTTGCCATTGACCGTACATTCCAATATGTTCTGTTGTCCGACCATCGGGAGCCACGCGGTCACACTGTCGGGTCTGGATGTGCAGTTGAAAGGCAGCTCTTTACCGTCAAGGACCAAAGAGACTTCCCGGCCGGTGGAGAGGACAATGCCTGAAAGTACTTTCAGATGTCCGTCCTGTTGTTCATAGGTGAGGGGAGATATCGGCTCCACCTTGATGACTGTCTGTGCCTGCAAGGAGGCCGCCAACAATATGGCTGGAATCAGAGTAGGGATTTTTTTCATATCGTGTAGAGAAATAATTGCATCCGGCTTCTACAAATATACTCCATATCGGCCAAATATTGATAATGATGACTAAATTTGTAATTATGTATAGAAAATCAATTTTACTTTTTGCGTTTCTGTCATTGTGTACAGTGGCTTTCGGACAGACAGGATATGTCGTGATAACGGATTATGTGAAGGCGGGAACGGGTGAGGACGTCAGCGCTGCAATCCAGTCTGTGATAGACAACAACCCCAACAGGACAATCTACTTTCCTGATGGAGAGTATGTTATCGGGCAGCCGATTCTGACTCCTGCGGACCCCGGGAGAAGCGTCTCCCTCGAATTGTCCAACTATGCCGTCCTCCGTGCAGCGGACGACTGGAATTCCGACGAGGCGATGATACGTCTCGGCGGGAAGGACCCTGCAAACAATATCCGCCGGAACGGCAGCAACTACTATCTCTCCGGAGGAATCATCGACGGCAACCACAAGGCTGACGGCATATCGATTGACGGAGGCCGGGAGACGGTTGTCCGCAACTGCTCCGTCAAACACGTGCGGACGGGCCTCCATATCAAATATGGCGCGAACAGCGGCTCGTCGGACTGCGACATATACGACATCAACATCGTTTGTGACTACAGGCCGGACTGTACGGGCATTCTTGTCGAAGGGTATGACAACACCTTCACCAATATCCGCATCTCCGGGGCCCTGATAGGAGTGAGGCTCGTCAGCGCGGGCAACTACCTGCGGAACATCCATCCTCTCTTCTACAATTCGGAGGAGGACTATGAGCAGAGCATCGGATTCCTGTGCGAGAACGACAACAACTGGTTCGACTTCTGTTATTCCGACCAGTTCGGGACGGGATTCCAGAACAGTGGCCAGTACAGTGTCCTCGACAACTGCTTTGTATTCTGGTATGCCAGGACAGGGAAGCGCCATACCGCTATCAAGACAACCGGGGAATTCAATCTTACCGTGACGAATTTCACCGCCGGAATGGGCGGCTGGAACGTCGCATCGGAGGCGAATCTGCTCCTTGATGCGGCACAGCCAGGGGGCAGGGGAGTCTTCAATAACCTTCACATTTCCGAGCCGGAAATTCTCTCCGATACGAAATATCTGGAGTACGTCAAATAATTGCCGGAGGTAGCTTCTTGTTTTCGACTGACAGAACCGCCGGAAGATTACTCCACCGCATCGAAGTACATCGCGTCCATACCGCAGCGGGGGCATTCCTTCGGCGGCTCGGTGCCGACGTGCTCATAACCGCACACAGAGCAAATCCAGGTCTTTACCTGCTGCCCTGAAACTTCATTCTCTTTCTTTTCCATGGCAGGTGAGATTATAATTGACGATTGGGCTCGAGAATCTGATCGGCGGCCTTTCTGGTATCGACCTTGTCGATGATGCGTTCGAGGATACCGTCTTCGCTGAAGACAAAGGTCTTGCGGAGTGTACCGCCACAGATTCTGCCGCAGAACTTCTTCTCACCCCAGGCACCAAGAGCCTTGAGAAGGGATGCTTCCGTGTCTGCCAGAAGGGTGAACGGCAACGAATGTTTCTCCCTGAAGCCGGCGTGGCTCTTCGCGGAATCCTTGCTTACCCCGATAACGGTATAACCCGCTGCGCGCAGGTCATCATACGCATCACGGAAACTGCAAGCCTCCGCTGTGCAACCGAGCGTGTTGTCCTTTGGATAAGTGTACAGGACAATCTTGTGCCCCTTGCCCAAAAGATCTTCAGTCTTTACAATTGCGCCTTTCTGGTCCTGGACCTGAAATGACGGCATTCTGTCTCCAATTTTCATGGTTTTGAAGTTTAAAGATTACGGGAGCAAAGATACGGGCAGTCCGCCCGTTATCATCAGGATTTCGATACTATTTTTCAATCGCAATCATTGACGGCATCAATAAAACGTCCTGGAAATTCCACATAAAATGATATAGTCCATACCAGCAAGTGGCGGCCTGCCGCCTGCCTGTCTCTTGCAGACACAAAAATGCCTCTCAGCGTATCAAATTTAGAAACACACGATTTTGCATGTGACCCATACGTCTGCTTACGTGAGCAAGCTCACGACACATCCGCATACGATAAACGCCCCGAGATATCTCGGAGCGTTCATTTGAGCTTTGCTCTGGTGACTCCTACAGCGGTTCCTGAAGCCTTGTAAATGTTTGATTTCGCTTAATAAAGTGGGCGAAAATATGTAAATCTTAAAACTTTTCGCCCACTTTTCGCTCGTTTGACTGAATCTTTTCATATATTTGCCGTGACTAAAAATATAATGGTATGGCTTCAATAGTAGGACGCACAAAAGAGATTTCCGACCTGAATCATTACTTGAAATCAGGTAAGGCTGAGTTTATTGCTCTATATGGGCGCAGGCGCGTTGGCAAAACATACCTGATTACGGGTTTCTTCAAGAATTCTTTCGCTTTTGACACAACAGGCATTCTGGAAGGAAACAAAACCGACGAGATGGATGCGTTCTACACATCTCTGCAGAATTATGGATATGAAGGGCCATATCCGGAAAAGTGGATGGAAGCATTCAATATACTTCGCTCTCTTTTGGAACCTAAGATTAAAAGAGGGAGAGTGGTTGTGTTTATCGATGAATTTCCTTGCTTTGACACGCCTCGTTCCGGGTTTGTGAAGGCATTGGATTATTTCTGGAACAGCTGGGCTTCACGCCAAAGCAATTTCTTCCTTATTGTATGCGGTTCCGCCACATCCTGGATGGTAAAGAATCTTGTTGACAGCAGAGGGGGACTTCATAATAGAGTTACCCACGAGATGCACCTTCATCCATTCAATCTTAAAGAAACGGAGCTGTACTTGAAATCAATGCATATTGACTGGGACAGGATGTCGATTTTGCGCACTTATATGATTCTCGGCGGCATCCCGTATTACCTTAATATGTTGAGAAAGGATGAAAGCCCTGTTAAAAATATCGACCGCCTGTTCTTCGGCAATCAGGCAGAATTGAAAGGAGAATACGGAAGACTTTATAAGTCTCTTTTCAAATCACCCGAAAGATATATCTCTGTCATCAGGGCATTGGCAAAGAATAAGAAAGGTCTCAGCCGCAAAGAAATTATCGGCTTGACGGGTTTGGCGGAGAACGGTCATTTGAGTGACATTCTTGATGATTTGGTGAATTGTGATTTTATCAGATACTATAACGTAACTGGGAAAGAATCAAATGGCGGCTACTATCAACTTGTTGATTATTATACTCATTTTTATCTTGATTATGGTGCAAGGAAAGTCAAGGATTCGGAATATTGGACTCATATGCTGAATACACCTGCGCAGAATACCTGGTATGGCTTGGCTTTCGAACGTGTCTGTATGGATCACGTCCCTCAGATTCTCCATTCAATAGGGATTGACCGCATTCAAACTGATTACTATTCCTGGAGAAGCGAGGCCACTACTCCCAAAAGTCAGATAGATTTAATAATAGATAGGGCAGATGGAATTATCACAATTTGTGAGATGAAGTATTCGGCAGATACATATCAGATGACCCAGACGGAAGCAGGGAAAATCGCCACGAGGCTTCAGAATTATATCTCAGAAAATTCTCCTAAGAAAGGAGTCCAGACGGCTTTGGTAACAACTGTCGGCTTGAAACCGGGCAAGAATGCCGATGCCGTCCAGAATGTGATAGTACTTGGCGATTTGTTCAAGTAAAGTGATGACAGAGCGGGCGAAAATCATCTCTTCTAGAGCATTTCCGCCCATTTGTTTTGTAAACACGGCCAAAAGAATGAATTTTCCGTACTTTTGGCGTGCTTAAGGATATACACTTATAACGACTGCCGAAATATTTGGTGGTGCAACGGTGGTGCAAATAGAAAAATAAAATCACTAACTAACTGATAATTCGTTAATTAGCGATTTTTGAGAGTGACTCCTACAGAATCATCTTTACTTCTCCCCGTCAATCCTCAGGTGGCCGGACTTGATTTCCATAGGGCTGATGAAGACGACACGGTCGGGGCCGGTCTTTTGCGTGCGGCCGTGATAGACGCAGTACATTGTGGAGCCGTCGCGGGAGTATGTGACGCTGTTGTGCCCCACGCCGGTGACGTCCCCGCCTTCGGCTGTATTTTTCTGAAGGACGGGGTTGTCTGATGATTTGGTGAAGGGGCCGAGGGGGGATAGGGAAGTGGCGTATCCTATCGCATAGTTCTCCCCGCCGAAGAAATTCGCCGAATACATCATATAATATGTTCCGTCTCTCTTGATTATGTACGACCCTTCTGTCCAGCGGCGGTTTGCCTCCCCGCAGGTGACGGAACGACTCTCCCATTCGCTCTGGGCGTCCGACATCGATGACGGCGGGCACAACAGTAAAACAGGTTCTCCGATTACTCCGCTGAAGTCCGGGCGGAGCTCCACTCCATATACCCAGCTCTCCTCAATCTCGTCATACATACCTTTGTCGCGCGCCCACTTCGAAATTTCGCTCTCAACCGGATGCTTGTAGCAGCATCTCGAGTAGTAGAGGTAGCATCTCCCGTCTTCGTCGAAAAGGACATCCGCGTCAATGATGGGATATCCCGGGTCAAAAACAGGTCTGTCATAGAGGTCTTTGAACGGGCCTGCGGGTGAATCCGAGACGGCGACCCCCATTCGGAAATTCTCAAGTTCCCCTTCAGGGTTATGGTTCCAGTTGGAACTGAAGAACATATAGTATTTGCCGCCACGTTCATAAACTTCCGGGGCCCAGAAGCAGGACTCGGTCCAGGAGCCGTCGGTGCGGCCTTCATAGACCCGTCCGATGCTTTCCCAGTCGGTAAGGTTTTCCGACCTGTAGGCGTCGTACCCGTTGTCCTGGTCTGTGGTGCCGTACATATAGTAAAAGCCGTCGGATGCCAGCAGGACATACGGATCCCCCATTCTGATATCCAGCGGATTTTTAATTGTGACCCGGCCGTTGCAGGCGAAAAGGCAGATGCAGGCGGCGACCTGAATCAGGAGGATTTTTTTCAATGGCAGGAATTTCATAACTGACGTGTGTATTTAACAAAGATAGCGAAAGTGCATAATTTTTCCTAAATTTGAATGATATGAAAAAGAAAGCATTGTTGTTCAACTTGTCGCTGGTGATGGTCCTTTGCGCGGCCATTTCATCCTGCACTTCCAAATCCGGGAAGGAACCGGAATTCACCGGGTATCTTTTTGCCCATATGACGCACGAAAATTACGGACGGCTTTACTATTCCCTTTCGAGGGATGGTAAGGAGTGGCAGAGCCTCAATGGGGGAGAGATTGTGCTTGACGGATATCCCGTAACTGAAGAGGAGTATCAGGCATTGTCGGTATTATGAAAAGGAAACCGTCGATAAGGGGTTTCGTCAAGGTGACCGGTGTAGTGCTCTCTTCCGTGCCCCCGATATTCAGCTCCTGCACCACCGTGAATGGTCCGGCAGGACAGGAGGCGGAGCGGAAGCCTCTGAACATTGTCTTCATAATGTGCGACGACCACTCCTATCAGACAATAAGTTCATACGACGACCGTTTCACCGAAACACCGAATATCGACAGAATCGGCAGGGAGGGGGCCAGATTTACCAACAGTTTCGTCGCAAATTCCCTCAGCGGTCCCTCACGGGCCTGCCTTCTGACCGGAAAACATTCCCACAAGAACGGCTTTACCAACAATGAGCACGGGGTTTTCGACGGTTCGCAGCAGACTGTCCAGCAGCTCCTCCGGGAGAACGGCTACACCACCGCTATGGTGGGCAAGTGGCATCTTGTCAGCGAACCGACCGGCTTTGACTATTGGAATATCCTCACCGGACAGGGGGACTATTACAACCCGGTGTTCATAGACAACGGGCAGCGGAAGGTGATGCGGGGATACTGCACGAACATTACGACTGACATTGCCCTGGAGTGGCTTGAAAGCGGCCGCGACACGACAAAACCTTTCTGTCTTTTCCTGCACCACAAGGCTCCCCACAGGACCTGGATGCCGGACCTGTGTGACTTGGGCCTCTATGATGACGTGACATATCCTCTTCCTGACAATTTCTATGACGATTACCGGGGGCGGCCGGCGGCGGCTCTTCAGGAGATGAGCATCATCAAGGATATGAACTTGGTCTATGACCTGAAGATGGCGGACAGGGAGGGGGAGATACACACCCCTGAAAATAAGGACCTTGAATCATACGGAAGAGGGATGTATCTTCAGACCGGAGACGGTTCGTTCCGCCCCGGCCGTATGGATGCGCAACAGCAGGAGGTTTGGGATGCATATTATCAGCCTCTGATACAGGAATTCAAGAGGGACAGCTTGACAGATAAGGCCCTTTCCGAGTGGAAATACCAGCGGTATATGCACGATTACTGCAGTGTGATACACTCGATTGACAGGAACGTCGGAAGGGTATATGATTACCTCGCGGAGCACGGACTGCTTGAGAACACGGTGGTCATCTACACTTCTGACCAGGGTTTCTTTATGGGCGAGCACGGCTATTTCGACAAACGGTTCATGTACGAGGAGAGTTTCAGGACTCCGCTGCTTGTCAGGATGCCGGACTGCACCGAAACTCCGGTCAGAGGCGGGGATATTGACGGGTTCGTTCAGAATATCGACCACGCTGCGACATTTCTCGAATTCGCGGGGGCTGAGATACCTTCTGACATTCAGGGAGAAAGTTATGCCGGATTGCTGCGGGGAGAGAAGCCGTCACGCC
>JAZUKB010000046.1:0-4890 GCA_045643085.1 Candidatus Cryptobacteroides sp. | reverse complement strand
GAAGCTGCCGGTCGGTAACGTACAATCCGGGAAGTCGGCGGAGCGAATGTTTTCCGGCTCTTTCTTGTGCGTTGATGATTTTTTCGCTAACTTGCTGGAGATTGTCAGTGAGGTTAAACGAACTATGAAAATCAGCAACGGTACAATTGAAGTCGAGGCCTCCAGCCACGGAGCCGAACTTCTCAGCATACGCAGGAACGGAAAGGAATATGTATGGCAGGGCGATTCCAAGTATTGGGGCCGTCACGCTCCGGTACTCTTTCCCATAGTGGGAAAAGTCTGGAATGATGAATACAGAGTGTCAGGGCAGACCTTCCATCTCACCCAGCACGGCTTTGCCCGTGACATGGATTTCGGGAGCATCCCTCAGGATACGGGGCAAAAGATGGCTTTCGTGCTGAAATCTGACGGACATACCCGCAGCCTCTATCCATACGACTTCCAGCTCAAGGTTGAATATGAGCTTGACGCAGACACCTTGACCAAGAGGGATATCGTGAAAAATACAGGAGATATTCCCATGTACTATATGATTGGCAACCACCCCGCATTCCTGTACAGGGATTTCGACCCGGCCGACAAGATTCACGGATATGTCTGCTTCTACAACGGCAGACAGCTGCTCAAGGACTTTATGCTTTCCCCTCTTACGGAGCACGGTGCACTGAAGCACGGCAAGACCATTTTTACCGTGCCATCCGGCGTTCTGGAGCTCAAGGCAGATACCTTCGACGACGATGCGCTTGTATTCGAGAACTCGCAGATAGATATGGCGGTCCTGCTGGACAAGGGGCAGAATCCATATCTTGCCGTCTCATTTCCCATTGCGCAGACGCTGGGAATCTGGTCATCCAAAGGCAAGAACGCACCCTTCGTCTGCATAGAGCCTTGGAACGGCCTGACCGATCCAGAAGGCTTCGAGGGAGATATAACCGAGCGTGCCTGGATACAGCGTCTTGAACCCGGGGCAGAGGAGGTTTTTGAATATACCGTCACCGTCCTGGATTGAGAAGTACCTGTCATGAGACATAAAAACGCGAGAATCTTCCTCGTCTGCGCCGCGGCACTGTCGCTGGCAGCCCTGCTTTGCATCTCTTCTGCACCCGGGACTTCTCCCGGAAACTGTTACAAGGGTCTGGAATGTGACTGTATCTGGAGCAATGATTACAGCGCTTTCCCTTCGATTGTGAAATTTCAGGGAAAATACTATGTGTCGTTCCGAGAGGCAAAAAGCCATATTTTCGATGAGAATGGAAAAGCAGAGGGGAAGGCCCGTATCCTGGTGTCCCGTGACGGAAAGAAATGGAAGTCCGTGGCGCTTCTCGCGAAGGAAGGTTACGACCTCCGCGACCCAAAGCTGAGCGTGACGCCTGACGGAAGGCTGATGGTCACTATGGGCGGCTCCATATATATCGACAGGGAGCTCAAGGGATTCATCCCTCAGGTATCGTTCAGCAGTGACGGCAGGACATTCAGTGCAGCGGAGCCGGTGGTGTTTGATGAAAGGATTACGGATGACCGCGAATGGATATGGAGAGTCACCTGGTACGACGGAACCGGCTATGGAGTGACTTACGGAGAGCATTTCGCATTGGTGAAGACTCTCGACGGCGTGCATTACGATACGGTGTGCGAACTTGATCTCGACAGGAAGAATGCACCCGGTGAGAGCACTGTACGATTCACTCCGGACGGAAAGATGCTGATGATGGTCCGCTGCGACCAGGGCGACGAGCAGGGTCGCTGGGGTGTCAGCGAGGCACCATATACTGACTGGACGTGGACAACGATCCCAATGCATCTCGGAGGCCCTGATTTCATCAGGCTCGATGACGGCACTATTGTCGCCGGCACCAGAATCCGCTTTGCCGACGGCCAGTGCAAGACAATAGTGCTGAAGGGCAGCGAGGACGGCAAGTTTGAGGAAATGTTCCTGGCTCCGTCCGGCGGCGACACCAGCTATCCCGGTTTCATCGAAGTGGGGGACAGGCTGTGGATGGTCTATTATTCCTGCCACGAGAAGCCTGCCGGCTTCGGCGGCGGCACACTTTATGACTATTCGCCTGACGAGGTGACCCCGAAAGCCAGCATTTATCTTCTGAAAATGCCGAAGAGCCTTTTGAAATGATTTTCGTGAACCATTTCAAAACAGTTTATGAGATATTTGTAAGAATAACTGGATTATGTCAAACTCAACTTCTGAAGCTAAAGGCTTCTGCAAACTCAATTGGCTTCAGCGCATAGGATTCGGTTCCGGAGACATGGCGCAGAACCTCATCTACCAGACCATCAGCATCTGGCTTTTGTTTTTCTATACCAACGTCTTCGGACTCAAACCTGCGGTAGCGGCGACGATGTTCCTTGTTGTACGCCTTGTTGATGTGCTCTGGGACCCTATTGTCGGCACTCTGGTGGACAAGAAGAACCCGAGATGGGGAAAATACCGTTCCTGGCTCATCCTTGGAGGCATTCCTCTTGTAGCGCTTGCAATCCTCTGCTTCTGGAATCAGTTCAACGGATCAGTGATTTACGCATATGTCACATATGTGGGAATGAGTATGTGCTACACTCTCGTCAATGTCCCGTACGGTGCGCTGAACTCATCGCTTACCCGTGACACTGACGAGATTACAATACTTACATCCACCAGAATGTTTATGGCGAACCTCGGAGCGCTTGCTGTAAAGTCCCTTCCTCTGGTTATTGTCCTCTTCGTCCCTGCCGCAATGCGTAGTGCTGACAGCGGCACCCCGACAGACCCGCGTGCCTGGTTCATCACAATTGCCATCTTTGCGATTGCAGGTCTCTTGCTGCTCTTCTTCTGCTTCTCACAGTGCAAGGAAAGAGTCGTCATGGACCGGAAGGAGGCGGCCAATGTCAAGGTCAGCGACCTTTGGATGGAATTCATCAGAAACAAGCCTTTGCGCATACTTGCATTCTTCTTCATAACAGCATTCGCGATGATGAGTGTGGGAAATGCTGCTGACGCATATTTTATGACATACAACGTGGGCGCAACACCATTCATGACCACGGCATTCATGTGGCTCGGCACAATCCCTGCATTCATTTTCATGCCTCTGATACCTGCAATCAAACGGAAGATAGGAAAGAAGGGAATGTTCTATCTCTTCCTTGGCACCGCCATCGTCGGTATGGCAATGATGTACCTCTTCGTTTCAATACCGGCAATCAAATGCCACTTCTGGGCACTCTGCATCGCCCAGTTCGTCAAGAGTACAGGTATCATCGTAGCAACGGGATATATGTGGGCCCTCGTTCCCGAGGTTGTGGCATATGGTGAATTCACTACCGGACGCCGTATCGCAGGTATCGTGAATGCCCTCACCGGAATCTTCTTCAAGGCAGGAATGGCGCTTGGAGGAGTTGTTCCGGGACTTGTACTTGCAATAGTCGGATTCAACGCGGCACTCCCCCGGCAGACAGCTCTTGCAGAGCAGGGTATCCTCTGGCTCGTTTGCGTTATCCCTGCAATACTTCTCGTCCTTGCAATGTGGATTATCAGCAAGTATGAGCTCAGTGATGGGAAAATGGAAGAAATCAACAAGGCGATAGAAGAAAGAAGCAAAGCATAAGAAGTTGAGAACTGAATGATTATGGCAAAGAAAGTTGAAAAAAGATATCTCTTCCCAGAGGACTATATGGCGGATCCTTCCGTACACGTATTCAACGGAAAAATATACATCTATCCTTCACACGACTGGGAGGATGACTCCAACGTGGAGGATGACAGCGGTGACCAGTACATTATGAAAGACTACCACGTCCTCTCCATTGACGGCGATCCTATGACCGGCAAGGTTACGGACCACGGATGTGTTCTCCGCAAGGAGGAGATTGCCTGGCACGGACGCCAGCTTTGGGACTGCGATGTACAAGAAAAGGACGGCAAGTACTATATGTTCTTTCCGATGAAGGATAAGAATGATGTATTCCGTCACGGTGTCGCAGTTGCAGACAATCCTGCGGGTCCGTTCATCCCTCAGAAAGAGCCTGTTGACGGCAGTTACTCCATTGACATGGCTATTCTCAAAGACGATGATGGCCAGTACTATATGTATTTCGGAGGCCTTTGGGGCGGGCAGCTTCAGTCATACAGGGACAATGTCCGTATCGAGGACCCTGCGAAGAACAACACGCCCTACAGTCCGAATCTTCCCCACGGAAGCCAGCCTTCCCTTCCAAGCCGTGTAGTGAAGCTTTCAAAGGATATGCTTCAGTTCGGCGAGGAACCCAGGTCTGTCCGGGTAATCGATGAAGAAGGCAGGCCTCTTGCCGCCGATGACCCGCACCGTTTCTTCGAGGCAAGCTGGACCTTCAAGAAGGACGGCAAATACTATTTCACATATTCAACAGGAGACAGCCATCTGCTGTGCTATGCAATCGGAGACAATCCATACGGTCCGTTCACATACAAGGGTGTGATACTTACCCCGGTCGTGGGCTGGACGACACACCACGCAATCATCGAGTGGAAGGACAAATGGTATCTGTTCCATCACGACAGCGTTCCGTCTGGCGGAAAATCCTGGCTGCGCAGTCTGAAAGTCTGCGAACTGACCTTCAATCCGGACGGGACAATCGAAACGATCGAAGGATTGGATGACTGATGAACCATTTCACGGGTGCAACCGATACAACTGAATGCAGACAGGAGCAGGAATCTCGATTGACTTGCCGGTGTAGGTCAGGGCACCTGATTCGGAATCAATCGAATAGATTTCAATGCGGTTGTCATCGCGACTGACGTGTATGTCAGCGCTTCCGTGCCCGCCACCTTCATAGGCTATTTCGCTGCTCAGGTGTTTCAAGATGCCGTTGGAATATTCAAATGCTGTCACATAATCACCAAGTTCGCTGATAAGGTAA
>JAZUKB010000045.1:0-14645 GCA_045643085.1 Candidatus Cryptobacteroides sp. | reverse complement strand
GATGCGGAGAGAGTGTGAGTCTTTCCCTCGCTCTCAATCACAACCTCGATAGTGGCTCCCGAAGGGACGGTCTGAGGTATGAGCATCATTGTCGAAGCTCCGGAAGTAAGTGTCCTCGAAGTCCCTTCTGTGACCGAAATGTTTGAGCTTACAGAGAAATTCCCTGCCGAAGACAGAGATCCCCATCCGCTTCCGCAGGTGTATTTGCCCTTGGAATAGACTCCCTTGAGGGTGATACTCTTGATTGTTCCGTTCACAGTCTCTGTTCCGGTCTTGAAGGTAACGGCTGAAAGGCAGTGGCCGAATGATACGGACAGGTTGCTGAGCTTTCCGTTGTACTCCGGAGAAGACCCCACAAGGAGGTCATTCTGGGAAGATACGGCACTTGGCACTGTATAGGTGAATGCCAGAGGACCGGAAAGAGAAGACGCGACGGAAACGCCTGATGCCCCATAAGGTGCATAGGCGTAAAAACGCAGGTTCTTGTCGGAAAGATTTGTGTTGAATGTATGAGTGGTCTGCCATGTCGGACTACTGTACTGGACTTTCTCGTCAAACATGTAGTTCGGCTTTGATGATCCGCTCCACGTGTCATACATATATCCGAACAGGGAGAAATCCCCGTATGTTGTAAGGTTCTCTACAGGTGCTGCCTTCGTTATGGGCTTGTCGATTGACTCTCCGTTGGTGCGTATGAAATAAGCTCCGCCGAATCCCTTTGTCCCGATGGAATCGACAGTTACCTCCGGACATCCGGGATCCGAAAGCATCTCAGCGCTGAAAGTCAGAATCCCTTCTGACCTTATTGCCGGAGGCTCAGGAGTCGCGATGTCCTTGGTACAGGCTGCCGCCACAAGCAGACAGCCGTACAGTATGATTCGTCTTATCGTTGTCATAATATGATTTCCTTATTTGCTCCCGTATCCCAGAGTGCGACAGAAGGAGTTATGTTTATGCCTTTCATCGTAATGTCTATACCGTATGTGTATTTCTTGCCGGCCTCCCAACTGCAAGGAGAAGAAGGCGTATAGTCATATGACATTGCCGTATTGACAAGGTTCCCGGCGGTATCCGTTCCGTTATGTAGTGTATAGCTGATGATAAATCCCACTTCTGTCTGTTCCGGCAGCAGTATGCCGTCACCAAGAGTCGTAACCGTCTTCGTAAGGTTTGTCGTCGTCAGGCCCGGAACGGCTACTGTCTTCGAACTGCCAAGAGAACTCCAAAAGAATTCAAGGCTGCCTAAAGAACGCTGAGCCAGCACAGTCCCTGAGTATTTGGCGGACTTGAGGGTGATGCTGTTGATGGTGATTCCCCTGTTTGTCGTGGAGTTATATGCATCTGAAGACTTTGCAGTAAATACAAGGAGTGCCTGCGGGTGCTTGAAGTCAATCACCACGTCGGTGTTTGCAGCAATCGATGCTGCGCACCCGATAAGTATATCCTCCTGGACGGATGAGTTGTCAGGCATGGCGAACTGCACAGATGCTGTCGCATCAGGTGTTCCCCATGTGACATCCGTTATGGATGATGAGCCCTGTGAGATAGCCAGAAAATCAAGATTCCCGGACAGTGGCCAGCTCTTGTCGGCCATCCACGCTCCGGTAGAGTAAGTGAACCTTGTTGACTTGAAATGGTTCTGGCTTGATGCCGCATGCCATGATGAAACGATCATATCCCTTGTCGTAGGGAAAACACCAGTTGTGATGGCCGCCTTTGTGGTAAGTCCAATGTCCACACCTGTTGTGATGCGGATAAGCTGTGCGGGACATTCCTGTCCAGTCTTTACTTCCTCCTTGCTGCAAGACGTAAGCAGCATCATACCGAGGAAAATGAGTGTAATGAAATTTTTCATAATCAATCTATTATTATCTGTTTATTGTCTTCGTTCCATTCATGGACTCTGGCCTGGACTGAGAGGTTCTTGTGAACTGTCATCGTGTATACGGTACGCGTCCCCGCAAACCACGGATCCGGATTTGCCTTCTGGGTGAAACTTGTCTTCCTTGTGTAGTTGTTCCAGGATTCCTCGGATGGTTCCTTCTGGGTGTAGTATACGGTGATGTCGCAGGCCGGCTGCTCAGGAAGAAGGATGTCAATGGTTTTCTGAGTTCCGTCAAGCACAAGGTTCCTTGAGAGAGGTAGTGTGTGACTTTTCTTGAAGTATCCGTGAAAGTCCCAGTCGGCTGAGAGATAAATGCCGTTGTCGATGCGTAATTTCCCGCCGAGATAGGCGTTGTTTATGACTATGCTGTCTATCCTGGTAGTCAGAGACTCATACTCTGACAGTCTGAACTGTAACCAGGCCTGTGAATGAGAAAAGTTCATACCCACTCCCCTGTCCGAAACACCTTGTGAAGATGCTGCTGAATACATTATCTCACTTTCCAGACAGCAGCCGTCGGAAACGACCACTTCCACGCCTCTGGAGACATTCTGAGGATACCATGACATGTTGATACCCATGAGGCTTGAAGGCGCCGCTATGGCCAGGAAATTAAGCTTTCCGCCCATCGGCCAGTAGATGACCGGATCGGCCGTCCACTTGTCTCCCAAATGACGGAATTCCTCCCCGATAAAGTAGTTTGCACTAGACTCCCCTGCCGTTTCATTATTGAAGTATGAACTGAGGAATATCGTATAATCTTCGGGGATGGATGTCCCTTCTACTGCCGCCTTGGTAATGGCACATTGAGGTGCAACGGTAAGCGCGCACGGTTCCTGCGCGGAATCGTATGAAAGCTTGCTGCAGGAGACCGCCCCCACAGCAAGCGTGAAAATGATAATTAAAGTATTTAACCGCATCAGACCTGAAAGAAAATGCATTGGATCCCCGGCCGGGAGTCGAACCCCGCCGGGAAAAAGATGAGAGAGAATTATATGATCTCCGAAGGAGTAAGGTCAGTGACTGTTCCATCAACATATTCCTTGACGGTAGGAGCAACAGTAAGCTCGTTCACGTTGAACTGAATCTCGTAAACGTACTTGTTTCCCTGGAGCCAGTTGTCGGTACCGAGTGTATAACGGTACTCAAGCTTGTTAGGCTGACCGGCAAGGACATATTTGATCACGAAACTGGTCTTTGCCTGCTCCGGAAGAAGCATATCCATGTAGTTGATTTCGTTGTCTATAGCATTCTCCAATGAGAAGTCAGCGCTCTGACTGCCGTAGATTGAATAGTCGTCATCGAATACGACATCCTTGCTCTGGCTCTTGCGGAAGTTCCACTCGGCTTTAGCGTCACCGTTGTTGTTCTCGATAGTGAGCTCGCCGTCATTGTAGATGTTCTCGATAACGATCTCCTCGATGGCGATCTTGTCCTTCATGTCAGCGGAGGCCACCTTGATCTGGAATTCAAGCCATGCCTGAGCGTGCTTGAACTGCATAGGAACGGCGTCAGCACCGGTAGTTGAAGCGCGGCTTGCAACTGAACAGTAGACGATGTCATCCTGAGTACGGTCTTCGAGCACGGTGAGAACCACGCTTTCAGAAGCATTCTTCTCGTTCCATGCCACATCCTTGGCGTCGAATGGCTGCATCGCAGAATAGGCAAGGAAATCCAGTGTGCCTGCAAGAGGCCAGTAGATCTTCGGATCGTGATGCCACTTCCCGTCGTCACCCTTCGCATAGGTGTAGTCCACAAAGTAGTTGCCTTCACTTCCGGTCTGAGGATGGAGGAATGCAGAGAGCTTCATCTCCCTCTCGACCTTCACATCGGAAGGAGCTCCGTCTTCTCCGGCATGAAGCTCGGCGATTGCAGTGTCAAAGAATGTTTCGCCGGTCACATAACCCTTGGTTGTCTTTGTCGAGGTGTTGACCGCGATCTCATTGTTCTCGAAACCGGGCTGAACATTGTTCATACCGGGTCCTTCCTCCTTGTTGCAGGATGCGAAGAGGGTTGTTGCCGCCGCCATTGCAGCGGCCAGATAAATGAACTTTTTCATAATTGTTTACTGTGACGCTAAACTGCCGGAATGTGGCAGACGGGAGTTGTCAAGGCCCGTTTTGTTGACTTTGTTTGTTAAGAAATAGCTATTCTATATCTACGAATTCATGGTGTTCGTCCCATTTGTCAGCTGAAGGGTCAAGCCCTCCCTGTATCATGGGACTGAGTTCTGTCGGGAAATCGACAGTGATGAGGTGTTCGCGGTTGGACACATCAAGGATCTGGGAGGTGACATCGAACTCCATCGAATGAACCTTCCTGTCCAGAGCCTCGATATCAACACGGATACGTATCGTTCCTGCGTCGGACATTCCGAAGGTGCAGAAAGGAATTTCGAAAACGCCTTCATCCTGGACGGCACGTCCTTCCGCTCTGATGGCGCAGTTTCCCGACGGCCTGTTGTCCTTGAGGTAAATCTCCTGTGTCTGGTTGAAGACATATGCGGTAATACCGGCTGAGTATTCAACCCCCTTGACCCCTGTAACCTTTATCTTCCAAGAGTCGCACACCGACTTCATCGGTATAGTGAGCTCGAACGGAGGATCTGCTTCAGACAGGAACGGTATGACTGTTCCGGCCATCACACCGGCATACATGTGGTCAGGAGCAGCAATCACCTTAACGGGAGAAGACTGAATTGTCTTGGTCTGGGCCGTAAGCAGATTGAAATCCTTCGTATAGGTGAGTTCCGTACGGCTTGATCCCATTGAGACGGCGACGATGTCGTACGCACCCGGCGTGAAGGAATACAGGTATCCGCCCTCAGGACCCATATAGGCCTCATCGATCTTCTTTCCCGATGCCGGATCATAGAAGATCACCTGAATGAGCTCTGGCTGTTTGCCCTTGCAGTACAGGACATCACTGTCTATGCTGAAGCATATGTGATATCTTGACACTTCATCATATATCGGGTCTCTGGTACAAGAAAGAAACACCAGGGACATGGCAAGCAGCGGAATCAGCAATCTACTTTTCATAGGAGCGGTCTGTTTTGGTGATTGGTATTACAACGGATACACCCACCCTGAGTGGGACAGGAACGAATCGGCCGTATTTCGGCCCCTCACCGATGAGATGCCCGCCTGCAACCCTCACGTCATAATTCCTGTAAGGGTTGTATGCGCAGCCCGCACCGATGCTAAGCTCCATGTGTACGCCGCCCTTTCCAAGAGGCAGCGCATACATGTAATCGGCTCCCAAGGCATAGAATTCACCCTGTTGTCCGTTGCCGTTCCTTTCGATGTCATAGTATCCGCCTGCCGCGATTATCCCTATGGAATGACCTCTTAGCCGATACTTTCTGTCTGCCGAAACATTGTGGATGGAACCAAGCCATATCCTTCCCTCAAGGGAGAATGCCAGAGCCTGCATACAGTTCATCTGCGGCGTAGAAATCTCATTCATCCATCTTCTCATGGCCCACGGATAATAGAAGTCGGCCCCAAGGGAGAACCTGTTGGAGACAGGAACCTCTATGCCGACATTCATAAGTGGCAGAAGAAGATTGCTTCGAACGGCGAAGACGCTCTGGCGCAGAAGTGAATCCTTTCTGAAGGCAGGTCTTTTCACGACGGGAACGATCTTGTCCATTACACTGTGATAAACCGTGTCCTTCTGTACGATAACATCCTTGTGGTAGATGACAAGAGTATCCCTGACACCCCGTCTGTCTCCCACTTCGGAAGAGATGACCATCACGCTTCCGTCAGCGCAGCGCAGGTGGCTGAATGCATATTCGTTCATCCAGTTCCAGGCGGTCCCTTCGGCAATAGCCTGGAGACGCGCCTTGCACAGCTCTGAAGCCGTGTCGCTGTCGGAGTAGATAACACCGGACTCAGCAATGGCGGCGAGTGCCTCCATCTTCCACGGCTGCGAACATTCCGAGATGATCTGCACGAGACCTTTCCAGTTCTCTCCAGCCGTATTGACTTTGAGCTGTGACGGACTCAGGGTGGTATTCTCCCTGAGGAATTCCAGGATGTTCTGGGCTCTGTCACGGGCAAGACGGTCATTGAGAGACTTCCGCCCTTCCGGTGATGCCGTAGCCGTGATGTTCACGGAATGGATCACGAATGAAGGATCGGAATTGAGGTATCTGATTGCAGAAAGGAACCCGTCCATCACGGGGCCGTTCCCGTTGAACTCCCTTTCAAGCTTGGCGACCCCGCGACGGAAGAAAAGTTCTATGGACAAGGTGTCCGTCCTTTCCTCCGAAGCAATCGCTGACGCTCCGGAGATAAAGAACAGGATAACTATCAATATTGTCCTTATGGCTTTCATAGATTCCTTCCTGTTTCAGATTAAAGTTCCACTGTCTTCTCGAAACCGGTCGCCCAGTCCTTGACAGTTACCGAAGCGGTGAAGTCCTTGCGCTCTGGAACAACGTCAGGATCATTCGAGCCCATACCCTTTATGGTGAGCTGATTGATGATGTAAGCGCAGTTCGGGCTCAGAGCGCCGTCCTGAGCGGCGATGTTGATAGGATAGTAGGTCCTCTCGCCTCCCCAGTTGCAGCTTACCACAAGCCTTGTAACCTTTTCAGTCTTGTTGCCATAGGTGAAGAAAGTATGAACCGTCTCATATGCCTTGGCTACACCGGCCGAAGAGGAAAGTTCGAAAGGAGTGGCGAGTTTGTCCAGAAGAAGCGCATTGGCATTTCCGGAGATGAACTTCGCCTGGTTGTAGTAAGTCACCGGAGATTCGGGAGCGAGAGCGAATGTCTCCTTCGCTGCGGCGTTGATGACATAGATACTGTCAATCTTGAAGCTCTTGGTCTTAAGAGCTGCGTTCGACCCGAAATCCACGATAATCTTCTTGATCTGGATCTTTGACACAAGACGTGTAACCTCGATGGATACACTCTCAACGGAGGAGCTGATGGTCTTCTTGACACCCGACTGGCTGAACATGAGAAGGTCATCCTTCGCATTGTCCTTAAGGTCGGTCATGATGGCTTTGAGTGATGCAAGGTCGGAGATTGTTGCAACACCTGCATTCTTCCACGCAGAAGCGCCATAGTTGTTTGCAACAGCATAGAAAGTGTACTCGATGCCGGTGTTAAGCTTCATCGAAACCGAACTGCCTGCCGTAGTGTTCTCATAGGCACGCAGAACCCCGTCACCGTCAAAAGCGAATACCTGAAGGGAGTTGACCTTCTTAGTATCTGACGAATCGTCCTTGATTCCGGTCGCTTTTGTCTCAAAACCGGTGTTCGCCATGATGCTGACAAGAGCTTCGCCTTCGGCGACCTTGTCTTCTGCGTTGCCCTTAGGCATCTCTTCCTTGTTGCAGGAAGCGCAGCATACGATTGCGGCAATGGCCGCAAGAGAAAAAAAGATTCTTTTCATGATTTTTGAAATTTTTGATAGTAAGAGTATTACAGATAGTAATTGAAGTAAACTGCTTCATCCCAGTCAATGATCTGAACATCAATCAGGATATTCTGCCTGTCGATATTGATTATGACAAGAGGTGGGAGACTTTCCGCATTCCAGTCATACGATGCCTTGTCTAGATTACCGGCAAGATCGATGGAAAAGAGAGGCTGCAAGTCAGAAGCACAGAGGACATCAATGCTTATGTCCCTGCCTCCTTGACGCGGCATATTGAATGCGAATGACTCCTTGTCGCACGGGGTCATCGCGCAACTGAACTCCCCTTCTGTCGGACGACCCGTCGAGAGGTCGAGACCATTTGTGGTGGAGTGCACCTGAAGGTTCATTTCGCTTGTAGCCGAGTCATTGTCCTTGAAGCAGACCACGACTCTGGTGAACTCCCCGCAGAGCCTTGGAGTAACACTCACCTCTTCGGTATCCGCTCCGATGAAGAGATTCTCGTGATACGAATAGAAGCTGTCGCTGTCTTTCCCTTGGGGAATGACAAGACGGCCGCCGGATATCCTGTCGGCAGAATAACCGAGATAACAGCTGAGGAGTGCATCCTTTCTTGATATCACCATGGACTGTCCCTGCGGGTATTCGCCGAGGTTTACAGGAACGGCCACCTGCGGAGGTACCATCAGATACAGGTGCTCATTGTCTGCATCCTGAACCCTTTCATCACTTCTGACAAGCGAATAATCCAGATTCAGGATGCACGGGCACACAGTCCTGTCCTCCTTGATGGAGCAGGAACCCAGAAGTATTGAAATCATCTGGATGACCAGAAGGGTTTTGAAAGTATTATTGTTTTTCATCATCAGTAGTTTAAGTCGAGGTCATCATCATCCTGCCGGTTAAGGCCGTAGCGTTTTATCAGAACACTTATCTCGGGATCAAGGTTGCCTCGATGGATATAACTTGGCTCCTGCTCGCAGGAACGCAGGTAGTGTTTGACCGCCTGCTCGTCATTCCCGCTCCTGGAGTACAGGACAGAGAGCATATAATTCACCTGAGGTGTCTTGTCAAGAGTCTCAAGGATTGAGAGTGCGCTGGCGTTGTAGTCCATCGAGCAGTATGCGATGGCCGTGTTGTAGTCATTGTATGGCCTCAGCAGAGTGACGGCAGTTTCATAGTCGCGGTCACGGATCGCTTGGACACCGGCCATATATGTCGTATCGAGAACGGTTGTGTGTACAGTGTCCTTAACCATCCCCTTGCGATGCAGGAAGAAGTCGAACTTGACTATTCTTAGCCTCGGGTACAGGTGCTCGCGAAGATACCTGTAGCTCCCGCACCTGCTCATCAGCTTTTCCCTCTCATCGAGGTCTTCCACGAGATTGCACAGGTCTTCGAACTCTGCTTTATCGTATTCGGACAGCTCTTCGTCCCTGCCGACAAGAGAACGCAACATATCCCAGTTCTCTCCACCGCTGTGGGAAATGAAACGGATGTCAGCGGTATAGTCTTTTGCGCGTGATACGGATTCCCTCCCGGCGGCATCGACATTTATCATAACACCGTATTCCCTGCGGATGGAATCCCGAACCTGCTTGACATAAGAGTCGAAATAGGAGGACGCGCTTCTGGCTCTTCTGAGCGACAGTGCGTCATTGTGCCGTACCGTCCCTTCAGGAGAAGCAAAAGAGGATATGGTAATTGAGTCAAGGTCGAACTTCTCGTTCTCAAGAAGGTCCCTGAGGTTCCCCTTGATCCTGCCGATCTCTTCGGCGTTGTAACCAAGACTCTCATCGATGTTGTCCTTTCCGAGAGCGAAATCTATGTAACAGGCAGTGTTTGCCTCGACACGACGCTCAATGATCTTGGTCATATATCTCTCAGTCCCGTCAACAAATGCTGAAAGGGAACTGATGTAGAAGGTCAAAGGATCACTCTTCGGAATGGTATAGAGATGTTCATCCTGCTCGAAGATGTCTCCCGAAAGGACGATGTCCACCTTGCGAAGCTTCGGACGGGTGTTGATAGTCTGGATGTAGTTATAGATGAAATCACCGTTGGCGGCAACGATGACTGTGTCAAGCCGGATTCCATCGGTAACAATCGGGGCCTTCACGTAACGGCGGAACATTTCGTCCTTGCGGGACTTGCGGCGTTCGTTCATACGCCTTGCCAGACTGTTGGTGTAATGGAGTACCGCTTCCCTCTCGGTGACGCCGTAAACCGACTGGAACTGCTCATCGGAAACGAATGTCGAATCTGTCTTCATGGCATAGAGCTGAGGGATGTTCCTCTCAAGGAACAGTTCAAGCTGCCAGGAATCGATGAACTTGGTAGTATCAGTAATAATAGAATTAATGAACTTCTGATACTGCTGATACCCACGAAGCTGAGCCTTACGGTAATCAGCTCCTGTAATGATGATGTTGTCCAGGCTTACGGTATCCTCAAGGATATACATGTCCGGATGGAAACGCAGCTGCCACTTTGTATCACGCATAGCTGCCGGTACGGTGACCTGGAACTCCAGGTCTACCTTTCCGTGCCGCTCGGCGACATTGCGGAAACGCGCTGTTACGACAGCCGCATCAATGACATCCGTGGCTATCATGTCCCCGTTCTCATCCTTGATTGCGTTCATGATGATGACCTCCTTCCCGTCGAAATCCGTGAACTTGAGAGTATCCTTGATGACCCGGTGGACGGTATCAGCAACAGGAATCAACCGCTCTCCCGGGAGGGAGAGGGTCGCGCCCATGGATTCGCTGCGGATATATGAAAGTTTCTTCTGGGCGGAACAGCCCAGGAGCAATGCAGCGCATACAGACAAAGCGAGAACAGAACCGGCCTTCATAGCAGTCTGGCAGAGATTCTAGAAGATGTATACAAGGGACAGGAAGACGTCGTCGGGCATCAGGAACCACTTGCTCCCGCTGTCCACGACCATGCCGCATGTCGGGCAGGCATAAACGACGTACTTTGTGTAACCGCCCCATCCTCCTATTCCCATGTCAAGGTTCAGGTGCTTGTGGAGCATAAGGGTATATCCGGCTGAAATGCCGAGTCCGTAGGCGTCTCCCTGTTCGGTCTGACGCTTGAAGATTCCACCCTGGTTGTATTCCTCCACCTGTCCCTTTGCGCCGATCCACCATCCGGAATAAACATTCCAGGGCCACCAGCGGCCATAGACATAAGCTGTGCGCTGCTTGTTCTGCAGACGCTGCTCTTCACCTCCGAAGACCCATGGATTGTATCTGAATCCCACGCCAACACTCGTATGCCTTCCTGCGGCAACGGAAGCGTCGGCATTGATGGTTCCTAGATTCGCCCACTGGGCCACGTTTGTTCCGACAGACCATCTCTGGGCGGAAGCCGCCGAGCTGAATGCGGAGACTGCGATAATTATCAGTAGTAATTTCTTTAACATTGTTAAGCGTAGTATTATGTTGTTGAATAAGGTTTCGAGGAAGGCAGATGCGCTTCACAGCGGATCTGCCCAATGTTTAACACTAAAGAAGTAGGCAATCCCGGGACGGAAAGACGTTCCGTCCACAAAGGACTCTACAAGTCTAGCCTCAGCCCCAGTGATCCACATGGCTGAATCCACGTAATAGGCGAAGTGAAATTCACCGGGGCCTCGGCCGAAAGCAATATTGAGAGAGAACGAGATAAAAAGAGTTGAAGTTGAAGTTTTCCAAGTATGCCGTAAAGGAAAGTGCCGGAAGAAGAGAGACTCTCCTTCTGGCCTTCCGTCAGTTTGTTCCATGGGTCGTAGAATTCATATCCGAGGAATGCTCCGCCTCCGACGTAGAGATTGAGGACCCGGTTGCGGGTTCCAGCGAGTCGATACATCCAGTCTCCGAAAGCAAGAGCCTGGGCGTAATCCATAGGCGAGTCTTCGCCGAGACTGTGTGTCCGGAAGAGTCCGATGGCACCGGCTTCCCAGAATGATGAATTGAGATATCCGCCGTAAGAGATCTCCCCTCCCAGCGGATACGTTCCAGTCAGGGTGATCATCCCCTGTCCCTTAGCAGTTCTCTGGGCTGATGCCGAAACCGGCACCAGCGCCAGAACCGCCATTAGTAAAACTTGTTTAACCAATCCTTTATGAAAAAACATCTTTAGCTTGCTTTGCTTTTCGAGGGACAAAGTTAAATGTTATTTAATGTTAAGACCAAATTTTTCATATTCATTTTTGTAGGTTTTTGAATATTAGAAAGCCGTAAATATACCCCATAGGGGTATATTTAAAACACCGATTACGCGATTGCACGAATTAAAATGAATATTGCAAGGTTAAAAGTAATTTAATATCTTTGTGACATGAAAAAGGAAAAGGACAATCTCAGCATTCAGGCTTCTGCAAAGCAGCAGACAAGGCTTGTTCAGCCGAACAACATCACCTTTTCCTGCAAGAACGTATCGGCCATTCAATACAATATCCTTGTCCTTATCGTTGAGAAAATCCAGAAGCATATGACCAAGGTCAACCTTCCGAACATCGACAAGGTGAGAATCCCTTCCTTCTCGATAAACGCATCGGAGGTGAGCGGAATCAACCACAAGGAAAGGGTTGTGGAAGCGGCCGTCGACATGACCAAGATCAACTTCGTGTTCGACCGTCTGGACTGGGCCGGTAAACAGATAATCGGAGAAGGGCCCATAGTGACATGGGTGGATGACGTCAAGGGCTCCAATGAGATTCGCATCAAGCTGAACGATATGCTTATCCCAGCTCTTACCTACTACGGCAAAGGAGTCGGAGGGACGTACTTCGTCAAGGAACTGACACTGTCCGACTCTTCAGTCTACACAAAGCAGCTACGTCAGATGATACAGGCATGGCGCAACAGGAACACCGCAATAATTGAACCAATCGAGAGAATCAAGGCCATGCTGGGAGTCGCCCCGTCCATGAGCAACAAGAGAATGAAAAGCGACATCCTTGAACCCAGCAGGCGCGACATCGTTGAGAGTAATCCGGAGGTGTGGTTCGAATACAAGTTCGTGTGCGAGTCCCCGATTCCAGGACGCAAACCGAAGGCTGACCACATAAGGTTCACGGTATATTCGAAAGATTCCACGGATGCAAGGAGCAAGGGATGCTACGAAGACTTCAGAAGGACTTACGACTGCATCGCAACACTCGCTCCCGGAAGGTCCGTCGAATACACGGACAAGATCACCGATCAGGGGAAACTCAATCTCATCGCCTCGAAATACAACTACTACCTCAAGAAATGCCGTGAGGGAGAGATTACGAAATCCTTCATGGAGAACTGCATGAGAAAGATTCTGGCGGAGGAATGCGGCATAATAATCATACAGAGCAAGTGAATTTCGTTTTCCCATTTTCCGACCTTTTGTCTCTAGGTCTTCAAAAGATGGAATATCCCAGATGAAATGCTCCGTTCCCATTTTCCGACCTTTTCCCATTTTTCAACCTTTCCGTTCCCATTTTCCGACCTTGTGTTCCCAATTTTCAACCTTTGGTTGTAAAAGTCATTCCCATTTTTCAACCTTAAGTCGGATTTTTCCTCAATACAGATATCTGTAGCCAATAAAAATCAAGGTCTGGAAAGATATCTATAATACTAGTAAATCTTCTAGAATAGCAGGCAGGCCTGCCATGCACCCGAATCATGACACGATGAAAAGGAAAAAGGGAGTATTGCAAGGCCAAAAGGTACGATAACCGAAAGGGATAACCAGATTCCTCTTCGGGTTTACTCCTGTTTTGTTCCGCGAAGTTGTGATTCCTCTCGCTGACGCTCCCCATTTGCCGTCAAGGTCCGCTGCGCTCTCCACCTTGCGTCAAAGGTTCAGGAATCCCGCACTGTGCTGCACAAACAAAGTTAAACCCTTAAAGAGAAATCATATGCAAGCATTGAAACAACTCGGAATCAACCTGGAGCAGCAGGTGCCGATCACGGAACTCCTGTCAGAGAACTTCAACGGACAACTATATTCACTGACCGCAAGCCAAAGGAGAAAGATTGCGGCGTTGCGTGATATCGTTACCGAATACACGAGAAGCCACCGGGAAACGGACATCGACAAGATTACATCATGCAGACAGGCAGCCGACTACCTGGGACTGTATCTGAGGAACATCGACCACGAGGAAGTGTGGATTATCTTCCTGTCACAATCGATGGCCGTCATCAAGAAGGAGATGCTCTTCAAGGGAAGCATCACGGAAGTCCTGATACACAACAAGACGATTATCGCGAAGGCTCTCAGCGTCTCCGCAACGGGAATCATCATTGCCCACAACCATCCATCAGGGAACCCGGCACCGAGCCATGCCGACATCAGCAGGACGGAAGACCTGAAGAAAGCCTGCAACGTTCTCGAGATAGCTCTGGTCGATCACGTCATCATCAGCCACGACAAGTTCTATTCGTTTTCAGATGAACAAGAATACAACTTTTAATACCAATACTTCAAATAACATCATTAATTCATTTACTATGGAACAGTTGACACAACTCAACCGCGTCGAGGTTCGAGGAATCATCGGCAATGTAAGACTCACAAAAATCAGCGACACAATCTGCGCGAAAGTCACCGTGGCGACGAACTATGCGTATAAGGCGAAAGATTCAAGCTGTATCATTGAAACAACTTGGCATACCGCCAATCTTTTTCCCGGAAAGAACATCAGGGAGGAAGACCTTGAGAAACTCCAGAAGGGTGACAAGGTACACATCATCGGAAGACTGAGGATGCAGAGGTACACCGCATCGGATGGCGCCGAGAGAACGGTCTATGAAATCGCCGCGTCAAGCCTGGAGCTTCTGAGAAGTGAAGACCCATTGCAGCTTGAATCCGTTTAACGGAAAAACACAGAAAGGCTATCTGGAAATTCAGGTAGCCTTTTTTAATGAAACATCAACATTGAATCGCGTCCGACACAAACAGTAGTGTCCGACAAATTCAACTAAATGCAAGGTTAAATTATTTTGAATGTTGAAATATTTTCGTTTAACTTTGCGTTAAATCTTGTACGGACAAAAAACATGTCAGCAAGATGGGTCATTGTCGGACAAAACATATCGTGTCCGACACAAAAACGAACAGAAGGAGACCTGACATATGGGCACCAGAACGGCAATACATAGAGACCACAAAATCACTATCCGTCTCTCCGATGAAGAGATGGAGCAGCTCGACTACATGATGCAGCGTAGCGGGTATCTTTCCATGTCGAAATACATCCGGACAAAGTGCCTCGGAGGACGCACGTCGATGTCTCCGGAAAGCCTTGCCGACAACAACAGCGTCCGCTCCCAGGTCAATGTTCTTTCTGCCGAGATTTCAAAGATCGGAGCCAACTACAACCTGGTGATAAAGGACTT
>JAZUKB010000044.1:0-31793 GCA_045643085.1 Candidatus Cryptobacteroides sp. | reverse complement strand
GATAGAGTCGATCTTTGCGAGGATGTAGTTGTAGAACACCTGAAGGATCATAGCGACGATCAAACCACCGACTGTGGTGATCAAAGCGACTTTCATACCACCTGCGACAACGTTAGGAGAAATATCACCAGCAGCCTGGATTGCATCGAATGCCTGAATCATTCCGATAACGGTTCCGAGGAATCCCAGAGAAGGTGCGATAGCGATGAAGAGAGAGATCCAAGAAAGACCGTTCTCCATTTCGCTCATCTGTACTGAACCATAGGAAACGACTGTCTTCTCGACAACGTCAACGCCCTGGTCATAACGAAGGAGTCCCTGATAGAAAATAGATGCGACAGGACCACGTGTGTTGCGGCAAACTTCCTTTGCAGCCTCAACGCCACCCTTTGCAAGAGCCTCTTCAACCTTCTCTACGAGAGCCTTTGTATTGGTCTTTGAGAATGTGAGGAAAAGGATACGCTCGATAGCGAGTGCAAGACCGATGATCAAGCAGAGGATGATGAGAGACATGAATCCTGCACCACCTTCGATGAACTTTGTCTTGAGTGCCTGATGAAGCGGAACCTCCGGCTGAGCTGCTGTGAGTTCAGCGAGAGTCTGAGGTGCAGCTTCTTCCTCAGCAGCCTCCACAGCTTCAACGGCTGCAGGCTCTTCTGCTGCCTGCTCGTCCTGAGCAAATGCATAGTTAGCAGAGATAGCCATAGCGGCTGCTACTGCCAGAAACATGAAAATTTTTTTCATAATGTAATAGATAATGTATTAGTTATAAAATATTTTGTGTCTATATGGTGACTCCAAATCGCTGCAATTTAGCAAAAAAATTTCATTCCCCAATAATTATTTTGACATTTCCCCACGCAGATTTTCTGCCAATGCTGCTTTTACACGCTCATTATCAGAGTATTTTCCCATAAGGAAGAATAATTTGCCCAGTGCGCTTTCCGTTGTCATATCACCTCCGGAAATAACTCCTGCATCCTTGAGCGCGCGCCCTGTCGCGTACAGGTCCATATTGACGTCTCCGCTCAGGCACTGCGTCACGTTCAGCAGGATCTTCCCTTTGAGGGCAGCCTCCCTGACTATATCTATGAACCACCCCTTGGAGATGGAGTTCCCGGAACCGTAGGTCTCCAGGATGCAGGCCCTGATGGCGTCTCCCAGCAGGCAGTATCTTGCCACGCTCTCCGTGATGCCCGGGTGAATCTTCATTATGGACACTCTTGTGTCCAGCTCCGTGTGTATGCTGAGGCTGCCTGCAGGCCTGCTCTGATAATGGATACGCTTGGTGTCGTATTTGATGCTTATGCCTGCCTGTGCCAGCGCCGGATAATTCGGGGATGAGAATGCATCGAAATCCGTGGAACTGACTTTTGTGCATCTGTTGCCGCGGTACAGCCTGGAATTGAAGAAGATGCATACTTCCGGCACCATCGGGTTCCCGTTTCCGTCCTTTGCCGTGGCTATTTCGACCGAGGAGATCAGGTTTTCCTTCCCGTCGGTGCGGGGACGCCCGATCGGCAGCTGGCTTCCGGTGAAGATCACCGGCTTGCCGAGTCCTTCCAGCATAAAGCTCAGCGCCGATGCCGAATAGGCCATCGTGTCTGTCCCGTGCAGTATGACGAACCCGTCATAGTTGTCGTATTTTTCCTTTATGATATCGGCTATCTTTTGCCAAAGCGACGGCTCGACGTCAGAGGAGTCTATCAGTGGGTCGAACGTGCAGGAATCGATGGTCAGGGCGAACTTCCTGAGCTCCGGCACCTCGTCCATTATGCCGCTGAAGTCAAATGGCCTGAGGGTCTGGCTCACCGGATCTTCCTTCATCCCAATGGTGCCTCCCGTGTAGATGAGAAGGACTGATGCTTGTGTCATATCGCGAATAGTTTTTTTGCGTTGTCTGTGGTGACGGCCGCCACTTCGGAGATATCGACTCCCTTGATCTCCGCAAGCTTTGCCGCTGTCAGCGGAAGCAGGCTGCTTTCGTTCCTCTCACCCCTGTGCGGTGCAGGAGCCAGGTATGGTGCGTCGGTCTCCAGCAGTATCCTCTCCATCGGAATCCTGACGATGTCCCTGGCTATGCCGGCGTTCTTGAACGTCAGGACACCTCCGATGCCCACATACCATTCTCCGAAGGAGTTGACCCTCTCGAATGTCTCCGCACTTCCGCTGAAGGCGTGAAGATTGCCCCTGAGGTGCAGGTGCCTGGCATCCGATAGGATTGAGAAGAAATCCTCGGTGGCATCCCTGAGATGGATATTCACGGGAAGATCCCATTCGGAGGCCAGCTCGAGCTGGGTCCTGAACGCTTCTTTCTGCTCCCTGACGAACTCGATGGAGAAATGGTAGTCGAGACCTATCTCCCCGACGGCCACCACTCCGTCCCTGCTGTGGGATTCGACGAGTGAAAGCTCATCCTTCCAGCCCTTGTCCACCGAGCCCGGGTACAACCCCAACATCGGATGGAGAATCCCGGGATACCTGGCGCAGAGGCCGAACATCGCGTCCCGTTCCGACGAATCGATGTCCGCCTCCAGGAGATGTGTGACGCCCGCATCGAGGGCTCGTCTGATGACGATATCCTCCTCTCCCCGGTATGCCTTGTCGGACGAATGTGTATGTGTGTCTATGAATTCCATCACGGAGCGCAAATTTAAGCAATTTTGGCGTTTATGGCGCATCTTCCCAGCAGATCGGTCGAAACAATCCCGTCAAGTTCCAGACGTCCCAAGGCCTGTGATACGTTCCGGTAGCTCATATTCAGGCATCGGCATATCTCGTCCGCCGTGATACCCCGCCTCTGTTCTATCAGAATGCCGACTGAAACTGTCTCCGAGCCGTCTCCGTATCTTGCCCGGAGCATCGAGGGAAGGTCCTGCTTCCCCCGGACGCCGGCAAGCCCCAGCCCGAGCGAAACAGTGATGTCCGCGGGGCTGCAGATGATTTCTGCCGCTTTCTGCCTGACGAGGGCATTGCATCCCGCGGAACGTACGTCATCTATTCTGCCGGGAAGCACGAAGACCTCACGTCCGTAATCTCCGGCCAGACGGGCGGTCAACATCCCTCCTCCCTTGGCCTTCGATTCGATCAGGACGGTGGCCCGGCTCAGTCCGGCGATTATCCTGTTCCTCCTTATGAAATTGATTTGCAGAGGGGCGGTCCCGGGAGGGTAGTCGGTCACGACGGCGCTTCCGGGCGAAGAAACTATGCGGCAGGCCGCCTGCCTGTGCGTTCTGGGATAGATATCCTCTATGCCTACAGGAATCACGGCAATGGTCGGGAGCCCGAAGTCCAGGGCCGCCATATGGGCGGTGATGTCTACTCCGAGCGCAAGCCCGCTGACTATTGCCGGGCGGGCCGCCGATTCCGATATGGCGCGGACTATCCTGGTGCACCACTCCTTGCCGTAGAGCGAAATGTCCCTGGTGCCGACAATGGATATGCATTCGCCCCGGTTGAATATTTCCCCGACATCGGAAGAACTTCTTACATACAGGCAGGCCGGAGCGTCCTCGCAGTCCTTCAGCAGGGACGGGTATGTGTCTTCGGTGATGGCGACCACCTGGTATCCGAGCCCGACAAGTCGTCTGAGTTCATTTTCGGATTCTTTCATCACCCGGTCGCTGACCAGAGGCGTATGCTTGCTGTACGGGCCGAAAATCTGCTCCAGCTCTCTTCCGGAAAGTCCGAAGATGGCCGTGCTGGATCCCAGCTCTTCGATGATACGCTTCGATATTTTTGGCTGGAAGCCGAAAATGCGCCCGAGGGCCATTGCCCCGGCTCGTTCAAAAAACAGATTATCCATTGTTCTATTAAGTCAAACCGGACCAATATGGCACAGAAAATCGTATTTTTACGTAAAATTCGTATAATATGACCGCACCGTTGAGTATCTGGAAATCCATCGCTGATTCGTTCTACAACAACTTCCTGGTAGAGGAAAGATATATGCACATCGTAGATGGATTGGAAACAACCCTTGTCATCACCTTTTTCGCTATAGTGCTTGGAACTCTCCTGGGCGGTCTCGTGTGCTGGATGAGGATGAATCGCAGGAAATGGCTGCAGGCATTCGCCAAGGTTTACGTGGATGTGATGAGGGGCACGCCTGTTCTTGTGATGGGTGTCACTCCGGGGATGAAGGTATCCGTATCCTATTCCGAGAAGACTTCCCAGAAGGAGGTGGCTATCTACTCTCCTCTGACTTTGGGTGAGGAGATACTTCATAATGAGGATTATATGGTGCAGACAGCCATACTGCACGGAGTCTGCAAGACAGTAAAAATCCAGCCTCAGGAAGCAGGAACAAGCCTGCTGATGACGCTGGATTGATAAATGTCTGTATGGGGCTGAACGCCTAGAGAATCAGCATCGCGTCCCCGTAAGGGCCGAAGCGGTAGTCGTTCTCAAGGGCGACCTTGTATGCGTTCATCACCTTTTCATATCCGCCGAATGCAGCAACAACCATAAGCATCGTTGACTCCGGCAGATGGAAATTGGATACGATTGCATCCGGGATGGAGAAGTCGTAAGGAGGGAAGATGAACTTGTTGGTCCACAGGTCAGTCGCCCTTATCTCACTCTTGGTCGTGACGTACGTCTCGAGGGCACGGATGACGGTCACTCCGACTCCGACAATCTTGTGGCCTGCGTTCTTGGTCGCGTTGATCTGATCGGCCGCCTCTTCGCTGATAATCATCCTCTCACAGTCCATACGGTGCTTGCTGAGATCCTCCACGTCCACCTGACGGAAATGCCCCACACCCATATGGACGGTGATGAATGTCTTCTCTATGTCCTTGAGAGTCATTCTGTTGAAGAGCTCCCTGCTGAAATGCAGACCTGCTGCGGGAGCGGATACTGCACCTTCATTTGCTGCGAAGATGGTCTGGAAATTTTCCGAATCTTCAGGGGTCGGGGTCTCTTTTACCCATTCGGGAACAGGAGTCTGTCCGAGGGCGAAAAGCGCCTGCTTGAACTCGTCATACGGACCGTCGTAAAGGAACCTGAGTGTGCGTCCGCGTGACGTGGTGTTGTCGATGACTTCGGCAACCATACTTTCGTCGTCACCGAAATACAATTTGTTGCCTATTCGGATTTTCCTTGCGGGATCCACGATTACATCCCATAAACGCTGCTCCTTTGCAAGCTCCCTGAGGAGGAACACCATAATGTCTGCCCCGGTCTTCTCTTTCTTTCCGAAGAGCTTTGCCGGAAATACTTTGGTGTCATTGAGGACGAACCTGTCACCCTTGTCGAAATAATCGATTATGTCCTTGAATTGTCTGTGCTCGATTTCCCCGGTGTCCTTGTGGAGGACCATCAGTTTGCACTCGTCTCTCCATCTGACGGGTTCGCTGGCTATTTTCTCTTTCGGGAGGTCGAATTGGAATTGTGAAAGTTTCATAAGGTTTCGTATTGACAATACTTTTTCTATACGGACAAACCTTTAGGAAAGTTTCACACTTTTGCTTCTCTGAAAACTTCTATTATGCTCGGGTATGTGTTTTTGAGAAAAGGAGGCAGGCTTGATTTGGCGACCCAGGCCGCCTTGGAGATGTCCTCTTCTCTCTGCGGGGTCAGGTCAACGGGGTCCGTATACAGCATATTGAACCACCAGGTATGCTTCAGATGCCACCTGTTGTCCCTGAGGTAGCAGTGGTCGGTGATGCAAATCAGGCTCCCGAGTTCAAGCTCGTTCACACCTGTTTCTTCCTGAACTTCTCTGAGGGCGGTTACGGAAATGTCTTCATCCGGCTCCTGATGTCCTTTGGGGAGGTCCCAGGTGTCATTGCGGTTGATCAGCAGGAAATCACCACGCCTGTTTGATACAAGCCCTCCGGCGGCATTGACTTCCTTGAATTCGGAACAGAGCCTGCGGTACATCTTTTCCGTATTCTCTGTGGGTATGTAGATGCGTGACAGTGATTCGGACGCCTCGAACATCGATACGAGGGTGTGTATGTCTATATGTTCTCCTATATGGAACTCCACGGAGTTGGGATCCGTAAGTGCCTGGTCTGAAGGTTCACATATTATTATGCAGCGGCGTTCGAAGTAGATTTTGTGCATAGAATTTTCTATCTTTGTCAGTTACAAAATTAATAAAAATATGTCAGCGCAGTATACTAGCAAGCACGGTATTGTAAACAAGTCCCAGGCGGAGTTGTATATGTCATTCGTGGACCTGAGCAATTTCGCCAGGATGGTGCCGGCCGGAGCCGGTGTTTCCGTTACTGCGGATTATGATTCGTTGACCGCTGAGGTGAGGGGCTTCAATATCGGGGTACGGATGACCGGCAGGGTGCCGTACACGCTTCTCCAGATGCAGGACAACAATGCTCCGTTCCATTTTGGTATTTCGATTCATTTCGACCCGGCTGAAGATGCAGGGAAGACCGATTTCTGGATTGAAGCGGATGCTGACCTGAACCTTATGATGAAGGCTATGCTCGGCAAGAAGATACAGGAGGCGCTGGACAAAATCGTAGATTCTCTTGTGGATATCTCTGAAGGCAGGATGCCTGCCGGGATGCCTGAAAATTTCAACCCCGGGGATTTCAATGTCTGAAGCTTCCGTTTCAGTAAGGCTGAACCCTTTCAAGAAGCCCCAGGGAGAGCTCCCGATATTGAAGGGTGCCGTACCTGTTCCGTGGAACAAGTACGGGTATATACTCGCGGAGCGTCCTGTGTTTACCCTCCATCCGCTTTTCCACGCGGGATGCTATTATGTGCAGGATTCGTCTGCAATGTATGTCGGACACGTCTTTAGAAAGATTCTTGACAGGGCCGGTTCGGAAGGCATCAGAGTTCTTGACCTCTGTGCGGCGCCGGGGGGAAAGACCACGGACCTTGCCGCATCCCTGAGGGAGAGGTACGGAGACGCTTTCGTGCTGGTAAGTAATGAAGTGATGAAGCAGCGGGTCTCCGTGCTGTGTGAGAACGTTGCGAAATGGGGCGACCCCAATGTGATAGTGACGTCTGCGGATCCTGCGGCTTTCGCCGGGTGCCCGGGCTTTTTTGATATAATAGTCGCTGATGTGCCGTGTAGCGGGGAAGGGATGTTCCGCAAGGACCCTAAGGCGGTGGAGCAATGGAGCGAGGACACCGTGGCGTTGTGCGCCTCAAGGCAGAGAAGGATACTGGCTGACGTGTGGCCGGCGCTCCGTCCGGGTGGGTTCCTTGTGTATTCCACCTGCACTTACGAGAAAGTGGAGAATGATGACAACCTGAAATGGGCTGCCCGTGAACTTGGCGGAGAGATTTGCGTTCCGGACAATGAATTCGCTTCCTGCGGCGTCCGTCTTACGGATTGCGGCAATCTTCTCAAGGTAGGGGAAGTGCCCGGAGAAGGGCAGTGGGTGGGCTCTTTGCGCAAGTCCGGGGACTCCGCCCGAAGTGGAAACCTGCAGGATTTCATCAAATTGATACGTCCTTTGAGAAATGGCATTTCCAAGGGTGTGATGAAGGGAAAGGATTTCGTGCCGGATCCCGACTGGGCCCTTGGTATAGGATTTGACAGGGACGAGTATCCGCTGGTTGAGGTGGACAAACAGACGGCTCTGCGATATCTGCACAGGGACGCTCTTGTCCTGCCGGATAGTAAGCCGGGATATAATGTGCTGACATACAGGGGAGTACCGATTGGCTTTGTCAAGAATATCGGAAAAAGGTGCAACAATCTCCTCCCTCAGGGCAGAAGGATTCTGATGGATATAAAATGAATATGAAGAAGATATTTACTTGTGTCGTCCTGACGATTGCGGCGACGGTCTCGTTCTCTCAGACCACAGATTTTAAGGCTCAATATGAGCGTCAGGTCCGCAATGTGGGCTATGACGGCATAGGCGTTGAGACAATCATCAACAAATGGGAAGCGGCCTCTCCTCTGGACGCTGATATGCTGCTGGCCCGCTACCATTATTATATGGCAAGGGCAAGCTACACCGAGGTCGTTCCGAAGGCCGTATCCAAATTTATGGGCAAGGCGCCTGCGGTCACGCTTAAGGATGAGAATGGAAATGAAGTGGGGTATTTCGAGGAGACTTTCTTTGACGAGGAACCTTTCGGCCAGGCCCAGCAGGTCCTTGACAGGATGATTGCCCTGTTCCCTGACGAGATTTCATACAGGTATGAGAAGATAAGTTCCCTCATTTCTTACGAGAAGGAGTATCCGGATATGGCGGCCAAGGAATTGAGGGACCTGCTTGACTATCATTCATCCCAACATCCGTCCTGGACATATCTGGGCGAGGCGATGGGAGAGGATGATTTCGTCGATGCAATCCAGGAGTACTGCTATACTTTCTTCACGATAAACAGTGAGACATCTCTGAATGCTTTCCTGGATATCTCCACGAGGATGGGCAAGCTGTATCCGAAGAAACTGGTATTCCTGAGCAATCAGGGGTCATATTGGCTGCTCAAGGGCAATAACGCGAAGGCTCTCAAGTGCTACACCAAGGTGCTGAAGGTGGATCCGAAGGATTACTCAGCCATAAAGAACTGTATCCTGCTCGCCCGAAAGACAAAGGATGAGAAACTGGAGATGAAGTATCTTCCGATGCTGATTGAAGCTACGGAATCCGAGACGGAGAAGTTCGCTGCCCAGGGGAGGATGCAGGCCTTGTCAAATAAGAAATGATAAACTTTTCAAAAATATGAAAAAGACATTTTTATTCTTTGTTTCCACTCTCGTGTTCGTCTGTTGCGCACCGAAGCACGAGTCCGTCCCGGCTATCGATACCACGGATATGGATCTCACGGTGGCTCCGGGACAGGATTTCTATCAGTATGCAAACGGCGGATGGCAGGTGAAGCACCCGTTGAAGCCGGAGTATGCGCGCTACGGTTCGTTCGACGCACTTGACGAGATGAACCAGCAGAGGCTCAATGACCTCTTCCTTTCGATGACTGCGATGAAGCCGGAGGCAGGTTCAGTGGAGCAGAAGATAGTTGACCTCTACAAGCAGGGGTTGGATTCGACCAGGCTGAATGAGGAAGGCAGCGCTCCTATCAGGGAGTACCTCGACAGGATATATGCCGCCAAGGACAAGGCAGGTCTCGTGGAGCTCATCGCTTCTATGCATCTTTCCGGCTCGGGATGCTTCTTCGGGTCCGGTGTCGATGCCGACTTGATGGACAGCAATATGCAGATTTTCTATCTCGGACAGGGCGGTCTAGGTATGGGTGACAGGGATTATTATCTTGATGAGAAGAATGAGGAACTGAGAAACGGCTACCGGAGGATGCTCGAAAGACTGTTCACCCTTTCCGGTATCCAGAATCCTGAGAATGCTGCCGCCAATGCTTTTGAGGTGGAGAACAGCCTTGCCGAGGTCTCCTGGACGAAACTCCAGAACAGGGAGATTGCCAATATCTACAATCCTATGAGCACCGCCGCAATATGCGAATCATATCCTGGATTTGATTTCGCATCGTATTTCGATCTGCTCGGAGTGCCGGCGCAGGACAAGGTGATAGTGGAGCAGCCGTCATTCTTCGAAGGATTCTCAAGGATTTTCAGCCAGACTGATACGGAAAAGCTCAAGGATTATATCGCCGGACTTTTCATCGCTGATGCGTGCGGTTCCCTCAGTGACGAGTATTATGATGCGTATTTCGATTTCTTCAGTACCCAGATGAGCGGCGTTACCGAGCAGAAACCACGCTGGAAGCGTGCTATGGGAGTTCCTAACCGCCTGCTGGGCGAGGCTGTGGGCAAGATGTACGTGGAGAAGTATTTCCCTGAGGCTTACAAGCAGCGTGTCCTTGACCTCGTGGGCAATCTGAAGACCGCCCTTGGACAGCATATCGAGGCTCTCGAATGGATGGGAGACGAGACCAAGTCCTATGCCCTCGAGAAGCTTGCCGCCTTTACCGTCAAGATAGGCTACCCTGACAAATGGAAGGATTACAGCTCTCTTGAGGTGGACCCTCAGAGAAGCTATTTCGAAAACTTGCGTGCTGCCAGCATCTGGTATGTAAAGGACAATCTGGACAAGCTCGGCAAAGCCACTGACCGTACGGAATGGGGTATGACCCCTCAGACGGTCAATGCGTATTACAATCCGACTACCAATGAGATATGTTTCCCTGCAGCCATCCTGCAGCCTCCATTCTTCAACGCTGACGCGGATGATGCAGTCAACTATGGCGCCATCGGAGTAGTCATAGGTCACGAGATGACACACGGTTTTGACGACCAGGGCCGTCTTTTCGACAAGGATGGCAATATGGTATCCTGGTGGACGGATGATGATGACAAGGCGTTCCGGGAGATAACCGGCAAACTTGCCGATCAGTTCGATCAGGTCGAGATCGAGCCGGGACTGATGGCTAACGGAAAGTTCACACTTGGTGAGAATATTGCGGACCAGGGGGGATTGAGGGTGGCATACACCGCTCTGCAGAACTCTTATGCCGGCAAGCATCCTGATCCTGTGGACGGATTCACGGCGGAACAGAGGTTCTATCTCGGATACGCTCACGTATGGGCCGACAACATCACCGCGGCGGAACGCGTGCGCCGTACCAATATGGACGTCCATTCCCTCGGCAAGAACAGGGTGAACGTTTCTCTGCGGAATCTCCAGACATTCTTCGATGCCTTCGGAATCGGAGAGGGCGATGCAATGTACCGTCCTGAAGAGGAGAGAGTCATTGTCTGGTAATGAATCCGCGGGATTTCATAGCTCGCAGATTGAGTTTCAAGGGGAAGATGGCCGTCTGGGCGACGGCTATCTCCTTCCTTGTCATAATATTGTCCGTTGCGATAGCCGGCGGGTTCCGCAGGGAGATACGTAACGGCGTTTCATCCATTGCAGGGGACATCCGTCTGACGGACATCTATCAGAATTATTACGGTGATGCCAAGCCTATCGATTCCAATCCTCCGTATCTGGATGCAATAAAGTCCGTCAAGGGAGTGAAGGACGTGTCCCCGGCCATATACAGGGCTGGAATCGTCAAGACTGACGAAGGGATAACGGGAGTGATGTTCAAGGGCGTACCGGTGACTGACTCGTTGCCGCTTGCCGTCAGGATCCCGTCCAAGACCGCCAGAATGCTGCGTCTTGATGTCGGTGACGATATGACTGCTTATTTTGTCGGGGAGAAGGTCAGGGCCAGGAAATTCAAGGTGTCGGGGATATATGACAGTATGATTGAGGATGACGAAAACCTCATCGTATATGCCTCAATAGATGATCTCCGAAGGCTCGAGGGCTGGACGGAGAACGAGGCCTCGGCTCTTGAGGTGACCTTGGAGGAGCCTTACCGCAGCAACACAATGATGATTGAGAAGTCCGCGGAGATAGGGTCGATGGCATACCCTCTTGTGGCTACCTCGGCCGTGGAACGTTATGGGCAGCTGTTCGACTGGTTGGACCTGATTGACTTCAATGTGCTGGCCATTCTCGTGCTGATGACGCTCGTGGCGGCATTCAATATGATCTCCGGTTTGTTGATACTTCTGTTCAGAAGCATATCTACGATAGGTACGCTGAAATCCCTCGGGATGAATGACCGCTCCATCGCCGGTGTCTTTCTGAAAATATCTTCCAGGATTGTCTTGAAGGGGATGCTGATCGGGAATGCCATAGCTGCGGTTTTCTGTATCGTCCAGTCTTCAACTCACTTTATCAAGCTGGATCCGGCAAACTATTTTGTGTCGTACGTGCCTGTACAGTTCAACCTGCTGCAGGTGATTATGGTTGACGGTATTGCCTATATCGCGATAATGCTGATTCTCCTCATACCGTCACTTTTCATATCCGGAATCGATCCTTCGGAAACCGTGAGGGTCAAGTAGGTCAGGGACAGATCCTGACGAATTCATTATATATACCGAGCACAGACTCGACATAGGAGATGGTTTCTACGCCCTTGAACATGCCTTCCTCTCTCATATCGGGTATGATTCCCACGATATTCTCCCATTTGGACGGGTCCACGCCCTTGTGAAGGGCATAATTGATACAGTCCTGTATCCGTCCGGTTCCGGCGTTGTATGCGGCGAGGGTGAACTTGTATCTCTCCTGTTGGTCTTCGATATCCTTGTAGTTCCTTGATATCTGTTTGAGGTATCTTGAACCGGTCCTGATGCTCTCTTCCGGGTTGATCAGGTCATCGACGTCCAGATGCTTCGCTGTCGAAGGCATCATCTGCATCAGTCCCAGGGCACCGCGACGTGACTTGAGATCTATGCGGAAATGTGACTCCTGGTAAATCACCGCAGCCAGCAGCCTCCAGTCCCAACCTATCGAGCCTGCATATTTCCTGATGATTTCGTCGTAAGGGCTTAGATATGAGGAATTCTTTCTTTTCCTGTAAGGGTCATAAGTGCAGAGGAACCGCTTTACGGCAGCTGCGTTGTCCTCGTCATTCATCCATTCGTCCAGCCACTCCCGAATATTAGCCGCATCGTGACGGTAGCTCCTGTCAACGGCCCAGCGGCAAATGCTGTCGGCGGAATCCAAGAAGATGACTTCTTTTTCGTCAGGAGAAAGGCCGTCAGATGGAACCACTGCAATTCCATAGACACCGGAAGTAAGTGAATCCAATATGCCAGGTGTGTCGGAAAGCGTTATTCTCACGGACTTTCCGCAGTATTCGGCATACTCATTCAGAAGGAAATAGTTCAGACCGGCAATCAACCCGTCCGATTCATTGTATGATCCGGTCTGGATTACGCATTCTAGGTGTTCGCCCAGGGCCTTGTGCTTCACTTCCGGCCTTGTTGTGAGTAGAATGGAAACGGCGGCACCGATTATCAGAATCACGGTGACGCTTACTGCAATTATGTCTGCCCTCCTGCTCAATTAATGACTGTGATTGTCTTTGTTTGGAAGAATGTAGAACGGCCAGAATATTCCGAACTTGAATCCCCTCTGGGTTACGATGTAGTGATGAGCGCTGAAATAATCCGCCTTGTCCATCGGCCATCCCTGTCCGGCATTCTCAAACTTGACGAAAATGCAGGCCCTCTTCCACTGGAGGTTGATGAAGGCATCGAAGAACGGTCCGTTCTCATACTTGATCTCACTCTGGTTGTGGAAGACTCCGATGGCAGGGTTCCAGGCCGGAGAGTACCAGGCTGTGTTGTAGAATCCGTTGACTCCTATCTGCATCGTCATAACGTCCCTCTTGACAGGGAATTGGATGAAATATCTCAGGTTAAGGGATATGGCCGGAACAGGTATGACGAACTGGTTGGAGGAGTACTGGAACAGGACTTTGTTGTCCAGATGCAGGAAGTTGGCAATCACGAACTCCTTGCGCAGAGATGCCGTCAGGAGGTTGACGGCCGGGGTATACTGCTGTGCGTATCCCTTGTCGTCATAATAGACGTTGTTGCCGACAAGACCGTATCCGAACATAGCATTGAACTTCCAGTAAGGAATGTCAACCCTCGCTTCCAGTTTTGTCGTCGAGATTTTCTTGAAATCGTTCTCCCACTGGTAGTGCGCTGAGTACATTCTCTTCTGGTAGAAAGTAGGCTCCAGCAGGGAGGTCTCGAAATGCACGGATGCATTCAGCGTGCTGCCCTTGGCGCGTCGGAAAGGCCTCGTTGACAGGAGTGCGTTCCCTTCTATCTTGAAGTCACCGGCATTGTCTCCGGCGAAATTGAGCCTTCCCGTTGCATCCCAAGTGACATATCTTCCTATCTGGCCTTCCACTCCGGCGTATGCGAATACCGAGTTTTCTGTATGATGTGAACCCTGATTGACTCTGGAACTGTCCGAGTATCTTCGCATAAGGTCCCCGATGCCGGCTTCCACCTTGGAAACCACGGCGTCGCTTGACCAAGGCTGTATCTTGATGTAGACTTTGTTCTCAAGTTTGGCCACGCCGAGGGAATCGTCACTGTCCGTCACGCCGTCGTTGTGGTAGAAGTTTCTGGCATCTTCGGAGACGATTCGGTCTGTGTACAGCCTCGTGTAGGTCGTGTATTCGGAACTGTGTCCGATGTATGCCGTGGTGATGTCCCTGTAAAGGGAATCCGGATTGTACTGGTATGTGGAGTCCCTGCGTGCCTTGGCCTTCTCGATAAAGGTAAACGGGATGCGCAACTGCTGGTCGAGGAAGAAGGTGTTCTTGGACAGCGTGGATGAAGCGTCTGCCAGGTTGACAGGAATTTCCCTGGATTCAAGGAGAGTATCCCTTATGTACCTGTTGTCCACCATACCTCCATTCTCCCCGCGGACTATCTTGTTGTAGATATATCCGGCGTGCAGGGTGTATTTCTTGCCGAGGTAATTTATTGCCGGTGCGAACGTCTTGTTGGACGAGTTCTCGTTCGCAAGGATTCCTCCGGTACCGAAACGGTCGTAAAGGATGGAGAAATTGAGCTCCGGAGTTATGTTCTGTGTGGTGAAAAGGTGGATGTTGTCGGATTCCTTCTTTGTATTGGCAAGGAGCGTACCCCAGTATGCGGCTTCAGTGTATGGAGTCTTGGTGTTGTAGTGCCAGATTGTTCTTGGCGATACGGACCAGGATTCGTTGACGTCATAGAAATCTATGCCTTCGTCGCTTGTCCTGTTGAAGAAATTGTAATATTGTACCGGCGATCCTGCCGTTCCCAGCCAGGTGGAGTTCACGTCCTTGCGCTGGAAAGGAAAATCGTAGAAATAATAGTTGTAGGATGTGTCGGGAATCTCAACCTTCATCTTCTGGAAATCCGAATCCAGGTTCCATCTGATGATCCTCTGGTACTGCATCGTGTCTGTAAGCGCAAAGGTTTCAAGAATACGTGGAGTGTTTTCCGTGATACTGTCCCGTACCGCTTTCTTCTCTTCCTTGACGGTCCTCAGGGAGTCGGCTATGGCCAGGTTGCGCAGGTCCTCCTGCTCTCTGTCATAAGCCTTTCTGGCTTTCGGATCGAGTGAATTGTACCAGGCTATGAAAGCTGCCTGAACGGCTGCAAGCGAGTCGGCGCTGTAAAGGGAATCAATCTTTACTGCATCCAGTGAATCCAGCGAGGCGAGTTCGAACTGCTCGTGGGATACGAGCGTGTCGTGCGACTGCATCAGGGAGTCCCTTATGAAGACGTGCGTGGCCGAATCCACGAGGGCCACGTAGTATTTGTATCTGAAAGGATCGGTCTCCCGTAGCGAGTCCGGTGCGAAAATGGTGTCCCTGGCCGTAAGATGCGGAATTGTGTCATCGCCAATACCGGCTCCGAAAGTCATTGAGTCGTTTATGTCTGCCAGGATGCTGTCCGCTATGGTGACGGCGTCGAAGTTGCCCCTCCTGTGAAGCCTGTATCCGTCGTCGGGGTAAATGACAGTATCCCTGGTCTGGGTATGGGTCGGGACTGAAGACGCTCCGCGGGTATTGATGGAACCGGCTATGACCATTGCGGTCACGGCTAGAGGAAACCATATTTTGGACAGCGCTTTCATAGCGTACAAAACACAAAATTAAGCATTTTTACTTAAATTTGTAAAAGTATGGATGCTCTAAACGAATTATATGTCTCCGTCACAGGTTCCGCACCCGTGGCAGTGGAGTTGCTTCCTCTTTCGGGAAGTGCGAGGAAATACTATAGGATGAGTGGGGAAGGACGTTCCCTTATCGGTGTTGTGGGGACAAATGTGGCTGAAAATGAAGCTTTTATCACGATTGCCGGACAAATGGTATCCAAAGGCCTGAATGCTCCGAAGGTGCTTGCCGTCAGCCCTGACAGGATGCGGTATGTCCAGGAGGACCTGGGGGATTGTCAACTGTTCGAAATGCTGAAGCCGTCGATCGCATCCGGACATTTCTCCGATGAGGAGATGTCTGTCCTCCGCCGCACGATATCCTCCCTGCCTGCGATACAGTTCAGGACTGCGGAGAATTTCGATTGGGATGTATGTTTCCCGGACAGGGAGTTCAACAGGCGTATGGTCAATTTCGACCTGAACTATTTCAAGTACGACTTCCTGAAATTCACCGGTCTCGAATTCAGTGAGATCAAACTGCAGGACGATTTTGATACTCTCATCGAAGACTCTCTGGATGGGATGGGGGAGACCTTCATGTACAGGGATTTCCAGGCGAGGAACGTGATGGTGAAGGACGGGGAACCCTATTTCATCGATTTCCAGGGCGGCCGGCGCGGGCCGATACAATACGACCTGGCATCATTCCTGTGGAATGCCGGAACCCACTTCTCCGCTGCTGTCCGCGAAGAGTTGGAGAACGTATACCTCGAGGCATTGAAGCCGTTCCTCAAGGTGGATAGAAAGGAGTTCTACGAGAAGTATCGTCTCATCACCCTTGTCCGTATCCTCCAGGAATTCGGAGCATATGGATTCCGCGGCATTTTTGAGAGAAAGCAGATATTCCTGGACTGCCTGAGACCCGCCCAGGGTTGTCTGCGCGAACTTGTCAGCCAGCCTTTTGAAAGATATCCATATCTCTCCGAGCTCCTGCTCAGAGTGGCTGACGAATGGAAGCCTGAGGTATGAAAGCTATGATTTTCGCTGCCGGTCTGGGCACCAGGTTGCGGCCGATAACCGATACGATGCCAAAGGCGCTCGTGCCCGTGGCGGGTGTCCCTATGCTTGAAAGGGTGATTGCCAAGGTCAGGGATGCCGGCATAAGTGAGATCGTGGTCAATGCCCATCATTTTTCCGACAGGATTGAGGAATTCCTGAATGAACGTGATCTGGGTGTCAGAATCGATCTCTCCGTGGAGATGCCGGAGCCTCTGGAGACGGGAGGAGGCATCAAACGGGCCCGTCAATATCTGGAAGGTGACAGTTTCCTTGTCCACAATGCCGACATCCTCAGTGATGCCGACCTGGTGTGGCTGCAGTCTATGGCGAAGCCTGACTCTCTAGCGACCCTTCTTGTCAGCAAACGGGATACGACCAGGTATCTCCTGTTTGATGATGGTATGAGGCTGGTAGGGTGGACGAACGTGCAGACAGGGGAGGTTAGGAGTCCATATTCCGGGCTTGATCCCGCCGGATGCAGGAAATACTCATTCGCTGGAATTCACGTGCTCTCGGACAGGGTCTTCCCTTTGATGGAGGATTGGCCGGACAAGTTCTCGATAATTGATTTTTATCTCAGGTATGCGGACAGGTATCCGATATACGGGGTAGTGCCCGAGCATCTCGACCTGATTGATGTGGGAAGTCCGGAAAGGCTCGCGGAAGCAGAAAGGATTTATTCCAGGATATAGACGTCTTCGCTATCCTTTGCGAAGTTGTAGGTCTCTCTTGCAAAGGTTTCAAGGGAATCGCGGTTGTGCCTGAGGTTCTCTATCCGGAGTTCCATTTCCTTGTTCGACTTTTCCAGCTGCCTGATCTGCTCCTGCTGGGCCTTGATGGTACGACCCGCTTCAATCCATCTGAAGATGTTGTCCTTCTTCAGGAGAAAAGCGGCAAGGAGCACCACGAAGGCGATTACGACGACCCATAGGAAGGATCTGGCCTGATTGTCTTTGAACTTTTCCATAATAGATTAGTGCAAAAATAATTAAATTTGTACAGTAATAAAAAAGTATACAGATATGAAACCGACATTACTCGTTTTGGCTGCAGGAATGGGAAGCCGTTATGGAGGCTTGAAGCAGATGGACGGCCTGGGCCCCAATGGGGAGACAATAATAGATTATTCCATTTATGATGCCGTGCAGGCCGGATTCGGCAAGGTGGTGTACATAGTAAGGGAATACTTCCTGGACCAGTTCAAGAGCACTGTCGAGCGGAAGTATGGCAACGTGAAATGCACGGACGGTGAGCCGCTCTCATTCGAATTCGTCACTCAGGAGCTTGACCGCATACCGGCCGGTTTCGAGGTCAATCCGGAAAGGGAGAAACCTTGGGGCACGGCACACGCCGTACTTATGGCGGCTTCCGTGATACACGAGCCGTTTGCCGTCATCAACGGGGACGATTACTACGGCAAGGAATCTTTCCGTATTCTTGGGGACTGGCTTCGTGCACACGAGGATTCCAGAGGAGTGTTCAGTATCGTCGGCTTTGAGCTGGAGAATACTCTGAGCGAGTCCGGAGGAGTATCCAGGGGAATATGCCACTATGACAAGAATATGCAACTTACGGGCGTTGTGGAGCATTTGAATATAATCAAGGATGCCTCCGGAGTGGTAAGCGGGGATGACTCCTCAAACGGGAACCACGTGAGTCTCGACGGCAAGGCCCTGTGCTCAATGAATATGTGGGGCTTTACCCCTGATTATTTCAAAGGGAGTGAAGACCTTTTCAGTGAATTCCTCTCAACGTATGGCAAGGAACTCAAGAAGGAATTCTATATCCCTTATGTCGTGGACCGTATGATAGGCGACGGCGACGCCAGGTGCGAAGTGCTGTCCACCCCTTCACGCTGGTTCGGCGTGACATACAAGGAGGACCGTCCTTCCGTAGTCGCCAAATTCGCCTCTCTGGTCGAGCAGGGAATATATCCGTCACCTCTATATTGAAAAGAATATGAAAAGAAAAGTCGCAAGGAATTTCAACATCCTTGACCATTACACTTATTTCGTGCCGGGGGGAGCCGAGATATTCATCCTGCTTGCCCTGCTTATACTCGGAGCCATCATCGGAAATGTGGTATCGGCCGTCTTTGCGCTGGTTCTGCCTTTAGACAAGTCAATGGAATATGCTATGCTCGTATCATATCCTCTGATGTTCATTCCACCAATGATATATGCGAGCGCAAAAAGCCGACGGAACTGTCTGTATGACAATGGAGTCAAGCTGGACAGCGCCCATTTCGGGACTGTTGGCGGAGCTCTGTGCGCGTTTCTTGTGGTAGTCGCCACGATTGCTCTCGGGGTATGCGGAGATGCGCTGACTTCCATATTGCCAAAGATGCCGGAATATCTGGAGGAGTTGTTGAAAAGTATGACGCAGGGTACTTTGTGGATCAACCTGCTGTCCGTATCCGTATTTGCCCCTATATTTGAGGAATGGCTCTGCCGTGGCCAGGTGCTCCGTGGACTGCTTTCAAAAGGGGTGAAACCGGTGTGGGCCATCATCCTGTCCGCCGTGTTCTTTGCCGTTATACATCTGAATCCGTGGCAGGCGGTACCAGCTTTCCTGCTCGGATGCCTTTTCGGCTATATATATTACAGGACCGGTTCTTTGAAGCTCACTATGCTGATGCATTGTGCAAACAATACGGTTGCCGTGATATGCAGCAATATCGATGGCCTGAAGGATATGGAGACTTGGAAGGATATACTCCCGGGCAATAGGTACTGGATCGTGTTCGTTGCCTGCCTCTTGCTGGTGATACTAATCCTGCGCGTATTCGGAAGGATAGAGCTGCAGTCGCCTAAGGGCAATTCGGACCAAGTCCCTCCAATGTTCGGCGAGCTGAACTGACGTCGTGAACACGTAGAATATCTGCACCGCCGAGGATCGCCTCGCGGTGCATTTGTTCTGTCCGGCCGTGGGTGAACCTCTTGTCCGCTATGCCTGCGAGGACAGGCTTCCCGAACACCTTCAGCCTTCCCAGGCCATGCAGCAGCTCCAGATTCTGGTCATCGTTTTTGGCGAAGCCGAACCCCGGGTCGAGTATCCACTCCCTGATGCCGGCCTTCTGCGCCCTGCGGTCGAATTCCCTGAAGAACCGTATCACTTCTTCAACCACATCGTCATAGACAGCCAGCGAATCCATTGTGCGGGGATTCCCCCTTTTGTGCATGGCGATATAGCCGAGTCCAAGTTCGGATACGGCCGTGAGCATATCCGGGTCGTCTGTTCCGGATGATATGTCATTGACGATGAAATGGCCGATGATCCTGTGGGCCTTTCTGACTATTTCTGAACGCGTCGTGTCGATGGATATGGCCTGGCCCTCCGGAATGATGCGGAGTACGCTCTCAAGTCTTTCCCATTCTTCGGCCGGACTCACGTCTTCCGCTCCGGGGCGTGATGATACGGCTCCTATGTCTATGATGTCCGCCCCACTGTGAAGGATATCCATATTGTACCGGCTCGGTTCAAAGAACGAGTCGGGTGTCAGGTTAAGTATGCCCATTATCCGTACCACGGCGCAAAATTATTGTTTTTTTCGGTATATTTGTGATGTTATGCTCATCGTATTGGAAGGATTGGATGGCGCCGGAAAGTCCACCCAGGTGAAGAGACTCAGGTCATACCTTGAAAGCAGGTGCGACACTCTCAACTATATTCATTTCCCGAGATATGATGCCGATGTCTATGGAGGGCTTATCGGCAAGTTCCTCAGGGGTGGTTTCGGCTCGATAGAGACCGTGCATCCGCAGCTGGTCGCGCTTCTTTTTGCCGAGGACAGACACGCTGCGTCCGGGGAGATTTCGAAGATTCTCGATGCCGGCGGCACCGTGCTTCTGGACAGATATGTCTATTCGAATATTGCATACCAGTGCGCCAAGCTCGACTCGGAAGAGGAATCGGAGGAGCTCAGACGTTGGATAATTGATACCGAATACGGCAGTTTCGGCCTTCCGAAGCCGGACTTGAACATATTCCTGGATGTACCTATAGACTTCGTCGAGGCAAGCCTTAGCAGCCAGAGGGAAGGCGATGACGGAAGGGACTATCTCAATGGAGGCAAAGATATCCACGAGGCGGATATATCCTTCCAGGTAAAGGTGCGTGACATGTATCGCAGGCAGGCATCTGAAGATCCGTCATTCATCACTGTGGACTGCTCGGACAGTAGCGGCCATATGCTTCCTCCCGATGATATCTTTGCGAAGGTCAAATCTGTCGTTGAAAGTGTGTTATGAAGGGATATAGAAGAATTGCGGCAGTGATTGTCGGCATCGTATTCCTGTCCGCCGGAATATTGAAGCTGATGGATCCGGTCGGTGCCGGGCTTGTCGTTGAGGAATATTTCCGATTCCTGCACCTTGGATTTCTGGTCGCCTTGTCGAAGGGTACGGCTTTCGCCCTTGCCCTGCTCGAATCTGTCGTGGGGATTGCCCTTGTGACTGGTGTGAAACGTGTCGCGACGGCCATCGTATCCGCTGCAATGCTCTTTTTCTTTACGGGTCTGACGCTTGTCCTGTGGATATCCAATCCGCCGATGGACTGCGGTTGCTTCGGGGAAGCCATACACCTCACTCACGCCCAGAGTCTTATCAAAAATCTGATCCTTTGCGCACTATGGGTTGTGGCGTTCGTTCCGGTCGGCCGGTATGGTGGATCGGCAAAAATGAAGTACGCCTCATTCCTCGTGGGAACAGTTTCTGTCACTGTTTTTGGCATATTCGAGCTTTTCCACCTTCCGATGGTGGATTTCACTCCGATGGCACCGGGAGCCGAGCTCTTCAATGCGTCTGAAGAGACTTTGTACGACGGCTCTCCGATCCTGTCTTTCTATGATGCGGACTATGAATACAGGGACAGTCTGGCCTTTGGCGAGAATGTAATGGTTGTGTCTGTATATGATGCCGGCTCGATGGATGCGAAAGGCTGGGAGAAGGTCGAATCGTTCCTTGAATCAGCTGGAGCTGCCGGTTATCAGACGCTTCTGCTCTCTACGGACGAACCGGTAGAAGGAAGATTCTTTGCGGACAGAAGGACTCTTCTGACCCTCAATAGATCAAATGGCGGTGTAACACTGATATCAGACGGGCAGGTCATCCGCAAATGGCCATATTCATCCCTGCCTGATGAAGAGATGATGCAAAAAATCATCACCTCCGACAGTACGGAGGTGATGATAGAAAGTTCTACGAGAAGCAAGACTGGATTGCAGGCTTTCCTTCTCTATGTCTTTGCCGTTATCCTGCTTATTTGATAATGATTTCGTAAGGGAGCCGTGCGAATACGGTGTTGTCCCCGTCCTTCCAGGATTCTTTCCAGTTGATGAACGTTCCGGCAGTCTTCTCGAGTGCTGTGCCTGCAAACGCATTGTCGCTGTTCGTGCCTTTGCGACCCAGAAGTTCCATCAACTCCTCGGCCTGGGTGGTAGCAGCAGGATATTCAACTATGTTCCATTTGCTGAGGTCTGATTCTTCAGCACATACGGCGGCATAATGGATTGCATCCTCGAGTGTGCCTATCTCGTCCACGAGTCCGATCTTCAGGGCATCTGCACCTGACCATACGCGACCCTGGCCTATCTCGTCAACATAGCTTCTTTCAAGACCGCGTCCTTCGGCCACTACGTCCGTGAAACGTTCGTAGATGTCCTCCACGGAGCGCTGCATATATGCCTGTTCCTCATTGCTGAGCGGCCTGAATCCTGTGTACATGTCCCCGTGCTTGTTGGAATTGACGGATGTGACATTGATAAGGAGTGTCTTGTTGATCAGTTTGCTGAAGTCCGGAATCATACTGAATACTCCGATGGACCCTGTTACTGTGGTGGCGTCCGAGAATATCTTGTCGCAGTTGTTGGAGATCCAGTAACCGCCGGATGCTGCATATCCGCCGTAGGATGCTATCAATGGCTTCTCCGCTTTCAGCAGGTCGAGCTGACTCTTGATTCTGTCAGAGGCTATGACGCTTCCGCCTGGAGAATTGACCCTGAGGACAACGGCCTTTACCGTCGAGTCCTCGCGGACCTTTGCAATGATGGACGCGAAACGCTTTCCGGCCACGTCAGAGTGCCCGCTGCCGTCAACGATTTCGCCATCGGCATAGATGACGGCAATCTTGTCCGCAGCCTTGCTAGGAACCAGCTTTGCACTTGCGTAGTCGTTGAGACCGATGAACTTGACGTCGGAGAACTTCTCCTCGACGGCGAATTCGGCAATCTTTTCTTGGAGCTGCTCACGTGTCACGAGCTCGTCAACTAGGCCGGCCTTCACGAAATCCTCGGAGAGGCACAACTCGAGATTGTCGATGACGCGGTTTATCTGCTCCACGCTGATACCCCTGCTCTCTGCAATCTCTGATGCGAATGATGCCCAGATGGCATCCACGAGTGCCTGATTCTGCTCCAGATTCTCTTCACTTGCCGCGTTCTTGATGAACATCTCTCCCGCAGCCTTGTATTTGCCGTGACGGATGAGCTGCATCCTCACGCCCACTTTGTCAAGGATATCCTTGAGGAATATGAGTTGCGCACTTACTCCCTGGAACATAGTTGTGGCTCCAGGATAGGAAGTCATATAAACCTTGTCGGCGACTGATGCCAGATAGTATCCCCCGGAGGTGGCATTCTCCGTATAGGCGATCACCGGTTTGCCGCTGCTGCGGAAATTCGACAGGGCCTTGCGGAGCTCCTGGAGGTTCGCAACGCCTGCGTCGAATGAGTCGGCGGTGAGATAGATGAACTTGATTGACGGGTCTTCGGCAGCTGCATTGATTGCCTGAACGGCCTTCCAGATTCCGATTGTGGTGCGGTTGTCGCCCTGGATGTTCTGAAGGGATTCAAAGATCGACGGTTCGTTTGATTGCTCAGCGAGAGTTATCTTCGAAAGGTTGAGCTCCAGGACTCCGGATTTCGGAACCACTGGCTTGCCCTCTGATGATGAAAGGGCGGAAATGAATCCGGAGAAAATCATCAGAGAGATGATGGAGACGAGGATTGTGCCGACGATTACGGCCAGCACGGTTTTCCAAAAACTTTTCATTGTAAACTACTATTTGTGACAAAAATAGTAAATTTGTGAGTTAAACGATTCTATATGGCACAAAAACCTTCTATACCAAAGGGTACCCGTGATTTCGGCCCGCAGGATATGGCTGAAAGGAATTATATTTTCGATACCATACGCAGCGTGTTCCGTTCCTACGGATATTCTCAGATAGAGACACCGGCAATGGAAAACCTGTCGACCCTTCTGGGCAAATATGGGGATGAAGGAGACAAATTGCTCTTCAGGATATTGAATTCGGGCGATGCGTTCGCGGATGTCGATATGACCAGGCCGCTCGCATCCCAAGTATGCGAAAAGGGGTTGAGGTATGACCTTACCGTACCTTTCGCAAGGTTCGTGGTACAGCACCAGAACGAATTGTCCTTCCCTTTCAAGAGGTTCCAGATACAGCCTGTATGGAGAGCCGACCGTCCGCAGAAGGGACGTTACCGTGAGTTCTATCAATGTGACGTGGATGCAATAGGCAGCCGTTCCCAGCTGTGTGAGTTGGAGCTTATCCAGATTATCGACGAGGTGTTTGCCAAGCTCGGGGTACGCGTGTCCGTCAAGATAAACAACCGCAAGGTCCTCACCGGACTCGCTGAGATATGCGGATTCCCTGACAAGGTGGTGGACATTACGGTGGCTATTGACAAACTTGACAAGATCGGACTCGATGCGGTGAAGGAGGAGATGCTCGGCAAGGGCCTTACGGAGGATGCCGTATCGATGCTCGAGCCTGTGCTTACGCTTTCCGGCACCAATGGGGAGAAGATATCCAGGATGCGCTCTCTGATGGCTTCTTCCCAGACCGGTCTCAAAGGCCTGGACGAACTTGAGGAACTGTTCGGATATATATCTGCTGCACATATTTCAACCGAATGCGAAATAGACCTTTCCCTCGCAAGAGGTCTTAACTATTATACAGGAGCCATATTCGAAGTCAAGGCCAAGGATTGGGAGATCGGCAGCATCTGTGGCGGTGGCCGGTATGACAACCTCACCGGCATCTTCGGGCTTCCGGATATGTCGGGCGTCGGAGTGTCTTTTGGCGCGGATAGGATATATGACGTGCTCAAGGGCCTGGGCAAATTCCCTGAGGAACTTTGCGGCTCCGCCAGAATCCTCTTTGCGAATATGGGTCCGAAGGAGGTTGAATATATCCTCCCGGTTGCGGCCGGATTGCGTTCAGCGGGTGTCCCGGTGGAGCTTTATCCCGATGCCAGCAAGCTCAAGAAACAGTTCGACTATGCCGAGCGCAAGGGAATACCGTTCCTTTCCATCAACGGGGAGGATGAGATGGCCCGGGGTATTGTCAATGTGAAGGACTTGAGGTCAGGTGAGCAGAAGACCTTTGACTGCACCGATATTGATGCCATAGTAAAATCACTATAATCTTGACGTCGGAATGGGAATTTTCACTAAGATAAAAGGTTTCCTCTATTTCACTCTGCTGAGTGTCACTTGTTTGAAATATCCCGAACAGGTGTCGTATGTGGAAGTCAATTCCCAAAGACTCCTCTATGTCACGAGAGGTCCGGAAAACGGAAAGCCGGTTGTACTGCTCCACGGTAACGGAGGATCGCATAAGAGTCTCAGGACCCAGGCGATGCAGTTGGCCAGGGCAGGTTATCGTGTTTATAGTCCCGACTCAAGGGGGCAGGGCGCGAATCCTCCTCTGGATGAATATCATTATGCAGATATGGCCGAGGACAGTTATCAGTTCATCAAGGTGTTGGGTCTCGACCATCCCGCCGTGTATGGATGGAGCGATGGCGGGATACTGGCCCTTATGCTGGAAATGTCCCATCCCGGAACCTGCGGACCGATTGTCATAAGCGGGGCGAACCTGTATCCGGATTGCGGCCCTGATTTCGAAGAGTTCAAGCAGTGGATATTGTCAGAAGGGACTCCTCTTGCGATGATGATGCTTTCCGAACCTCAGATAGATCCGAAGGACCTGTCGGCAATCAAGTGCCCCGTACTGGTCACAGCCGGGAGCGAGGACCTCATTTCTGTTGAGCATACCACCCTCATAGCCGATTCTCTTCCGGATTCCGAATTGGAAATCTTCCAGGGGGAGACGCACGGCAGCTTCATAAAGAAAAGTCCGAAAATAGGACGGAGAATGCTCCGTTTCTTCACCGAGAGGGGATATTGATTCCTCTTACTCCGAGTCTTCCAGTGATGATGACGCCCGGACAGTGACGGTCTGGTCGTAGCATTTGAACATCCTGTCCACTTCGTCCTTGTTTCGGACGGTCGACAGAAGGCTCACAGCCGGCACAATTATCAGTCCCAGAAGCATTGCAAGTACTCCGGCATTGATTGGTGACGTGAAGTAAGGGGATATGAATGTCCTGCCGGTGAAGGTGCAGTACATACAGAGGCACATAATTGCAACTCCAGTCAGGAAACTGGCCCATACGGACGCGGCTGTTGTACGTTTCCAGTATAAGCCGTACAGGAACGGAGCCAGGAATGCTCCGGCAAGAGCTCCCCAGGATATTCCCATAAGCTGTGCAATGAATGTTACCGAGCTCCTTGCCTGGATTATAGCCAGTACTGACGATACTGCGATGAAGAACAGAACCAGCAGCCTTATGCAAAGAAGTTGTGAATTCTCTTTCATCTCTCTCCCTTTCCTTCCGGTAGCCGGAGCGATGATGTCAAGCGTCAGGGTGGATCCAGATGTCAGGACAAGGGAAGAAAGCGTTGACATTGATGCGGACAGCACCAGTATTATCACTATGGCGATTATTATGTCAGGAAGGGATTGGAGCATTGACGGTATGATGCTGTCGTATATCGGGCTTCCGGCCTCGGAATACTCTATCACCGGTGCATAAAGCCTTCCGAAACCTCCAAGGAAATAACAACCTCCGGCCACTACGAGAGCGAAGAATGTAGATATTACCGTCCCTTTTTTGATGGCATTCTCATTGCTGATTGCATAGAACTTGCCGACCATCTGCGGAAGTCCCCAGGTGCCGAGTGAAGTGAGTATTATCACTCCCAGCAATTGCAGCGGCTGTGGCCCGAAGAATGAGACGAACGCCCCGGAGAGCCCGGGTGCGCTTTCTGAAGGGATGACGGATAGGGTCTGTACCGCTTCTGTGAAACCACCGTTGCTGTGGAGTACGGCAAGTACGACGGCACAGATGCCTGCCAGCATTATCAGTCCTTGGATAAAGTCATTGATGGCGGTTGCCATATATCCTCCCAGAAGTACATACACTCCGGTCAGAACGGCCATTCCGAGCACGCAAAAGGCATAATCAATCCCGAATGCCATCTCGAACAGCCTGGAAAGTCCATTGTAAAGTGAAGCGGTGTATGGAATCAGGAATATGAACACGATGGCGGATGCTGCAGTCCTCAGAGCGGATGAATTGAATCTTTGGCCGAAGAAATCCGGCATAGTCGAACTCTGAAGGTGCTGCGTCATAAGCCTGGTCCTGCGACCGAGAACCCTCCAGGCGAGAAGGGAACCTATCAGGGCGTTCCCCAGCCCGATCCAAGTGGATGCGAGTCCGAATCTCCATCCGAACTGTCCTGCGTATCCGACAAATATTACGGCTGAGAAGTATGACGTACCGAAAGCGAATGCGGTGAGCCAGGAACCGACGTTGCGCCCGCCGAGAACAAAGCCTTGCACATTGGTTGCACTTTTGTGACAATATATGCCGACGCCTGTCATAAGGGCGAAGAAAAGTATGAGGAGAATAATCTTTAGTGCCATATCCAGTAATCCTTTTTTGCTATCTATACCATTCGATGGAACTCTTTTCACCTGCCAGCCATACGGAATCATTCTCCTGAAGACGGAAGTCGGCTTCAGGATTCGTATTCAGTTTGCCGTTGCGCATAATGCTTACTACCATACAGGATGCCTTGCGCATATCAAGTTCGCGCAGGGTCTTGCCATTCATCACGGAGCCATTGCCGATGGAAATCCTGCTCACGCAGAATTCTTCACTTTTGACATTCGTCTCATGAATGATACTTTCATCCATAAATTTATTGAAGTTTTCCAGCTGCACATCCGTACCGACTGCCAGAAGATGGTCTCCCGGCATTACCATTTCATTGCCTGAAGGTATCGTTATACTTCTGCTGCCACGCTGTATCTTCACTATGTTGACACCGGAACGATGCCTGAACGGCATCTCCCTGAGGGTTTTGCCTGCATATTGAAAGTCTGGGCTGACGATGACGGACTGAAGGCTTACATCATATCCGGACATTGCATCATTGATGGTTGCAGTGACCGGAGCCACCTTTCTTGCGTGAATTTCCTTCTCATTGAGATTGACAAGGAACGTGTTCTCAAGTGTTTTGAAATGCTTCAATGAATATCTGGACAGCAATAGGAAAAGTGCTGCGGCAATCGCGGCCAGAAGAATCACCCACCAGGTCACGTTGTAAAATGTGTCAACGGCCAGAACAAGGAATATCAGTACGACGACCTGCCTCAGAAGGACAATGGCCAATATCGGCCAGCGGTTCAATGGATTCTTGCGAAGAAGATGGCTTCCCAATTGGTTTATGGTGCTGTTGTTTCTCAGCATTCCGATAAGGAACGGAGACATTATCAGTACGGATATCACTAATCCTATGAGATTCCTGGTCCCCTCGCTCAAATCAGTCAAAACTTTCCCGGCTACTATCGGGAATATTTTTGACGTGCCGATAAGGATACCGGAGAGAATCACCCCGTATAGTACAAGTCGGAGGAAATAGCTTTTCAGCAGGCGGATCCACTCGCTGTGTTCGGCCCTCGATCCCTTCTTTTCAATGGTTTGTGGCGGGTCGATCTTGTCAAGTACAGATTGAGGAAGACTGCGCTTGAGCCATCTTGTGACAGGATCCGCCAATTTGATCATATATGGGGTTGTGAATGTCGTGATTACCGAAACAGCTATGATTCCGGGATAGATATGTTCCCTCATTACACCGAGTGAACTGCCCAGCCCGGTAATGATAAAAGCGAATTCTCCAAGCTGAGCCAGGGAGAATCCGGCGTGAACTGCGGTCTCAAGACCCTTTCCTGCAAGTAATGCTCCCGCTGTGCTGAATATAAGAATTCCGAATATGGTTATGAGTGTTATGATAAGTATGACTAACCAATATTCGGCGATTACGGCGGGATCCAGCATCATTCCTACGGATACGAAAAATATCGCCCCAAAAAGGTCTTTTATGTTGGACGTGACGTGTTCTATTCTCTCGCCTTCCAATGTCTCGGAAAGGATGGAACCCATCACGAATGCTCCCAGAGCGGAGCTGAAACCAACGAGATTGGCCAGTACCACCATCAGGAAACATAGTCCAATCCCGACGAGAAGCAGGGTTTCGTCATTGAGAAATTTCTTGGTTTTCCTGAGAATGATCGGTATGACGTAGATTCCTATAAGGAACCATAGGACTATGAAAAATGCCAGCTTGACTATGGCAAAACCCATTTCCGGACCGGAAAATTTACCGGAAACGGCGATGGTTGACAGCAATACGAGCAGGAGTACGGCAATCAGGTCTTCAAAAACCAGCGATCCGAAAATCAAAGGAGCATAGGGCTTGTTCTTTAACCCCATATCATCGTACGCCTTTATGATGATAGTGGTGGAACTCATACCGAGGAGGCCACCGAGGAATATTCCTTCCATAGTGGACCACCCCATAAATTTGCCGGCTATGAGACCCACTGCGAACATTCCGATGCATTTTACGCCTGCGGTGATAAAGGCGCTGCTGCCTATGCGTATCAGTTTCTTGAAACTGAATTCCAGCCCGAGTCCGAACAAAAGGAAAATGATTCCGAGTTCAGACCACTCGTGTATGGCCTCCGTGCTGAATTGGGGAAAGAGTCCGAGATGTGGACCTACCAGAAATCCTGCAATGATATATCCAAGGATTGACGGTTGTTTGAGCGCCTTTGATATGATGGTGAATGCAGATGCGGCAATAAGAATTATTGCCAGCTCGGTGACCAGATGTAGTTCCTCAGGCATTGTTCGGTGGTATTTAATGCAAAAATAAGTTTTTTTGATATATGAAAAAATACTTATTGTCAAATAAACTTGACATATTGTAAAACATTACATACATTTGTGGCGATGTATAAATAATTTGTGCTATGGAAAAGAATTATTTGCTGCCCAACAAATTCAAGAGAATCGGTATTGTGATGTTTGTCCCATTTTGTGCCCTGTGTCTGTGGTTATTGTTCACTGACCTGGAATTCGAGCATTTTCATATACCTGTTCTGGCTATATGCATTGACGATTTATTTGAAGACCTTAAACTGTTCAAAATCACAAATACCGATCCGACCAATGAAGTCGGAATGCTGGGGCTGCTTGTCTCTCTGTGCTTCATCGCCCTGTCAAAGGAGAGGGATGAGGACGAGATGACAGGAAAGATCAGGATGCAGTCATTTGTCTGGAGCTTTTGGGTGACTTCTGCAATACTCGCGTTCGGGATATTGTTTTTTTATATGCTAAGTTTTCTTTATTTTGCATTCGCGGCATTGTTCCTGGTTTTCGTATTATACATTCTGAAGTTCAACCTGACTATGAGGTCAATAAGGAGAGAGAGTGATGAAAAATAAAATAAGAGTTGAACGAGCCATTCTGGATATTACTCAGCAGGACCTTGCTGTGGCCGTGGGTGTCAGCCGGCAGACCATCAATTCAATCGAAGCCAACCGCTATATACCCTCGACTGTTCTTGCCCTGAAGATTTCCAGATATTTCGGAAAGTCGCTGGAAAGTATATTTGAACTTGAAACTAATGACTGAGATGATGCATAAATTATTGATAATTGCGGCTCTGCTATTCACCGTCTCGGCATATGCCCAAACAGGTACCTGGTCTGGAGACATTGAAGTCCAGGGCACGAAATTGCCACTTGTGTTTCATCTTGATGGGGATAATCCGACGATGGATTCCCCGGATCAGGGCGCACGTGGGATAAAAATACAGATTGAAAGGAATGACTTTGGAAAAATCTCCATAAGTATCCCGTCCATCGCGGCTACTTATGAGGGTCTCTGGCTGAACAACCGCATTGTCGGTTCCTTCACTCAGATAGGACAGACTTTGCCGCTGACACTTTCTCCCGGCGAGAAGAAGTTGAACCGTCCGCAGACTCCACAGGGACCATTCCCGTATACTACGGAGGAGGTGTCGTTCACCAACGGTGACGTAGTGCTTAGAGGTACCCTTGTGCTTCCTGAAGGCTGCTCCCGGCAAACTCCGGTCCTGTTATTCGTTACCGGCAGTGGTATGCAGAACAGGGATGAAGAATTGTTCGAGCACAAGCCGTTCGCCGTGATAGCTGATGCTTTTGCCCGTGAGGGTATTGCGACGCTGCGGTATGATGATCGAGGCGCCGGAGAATCTACCGGAGATTTCGCCAATTCCACAACCGAAGATTTTAAGGAGGATGCCATATCCGGAGTGAAATATCTCAGGGGCAGATTCGACAAAGTCGGGGTATTGGGCCACAGCGAAGGCGGTACGATCGCTCTGATGCTGTCTGCCGAAAATCTGGTTGATTTTGCCATCAGCCTTGCCGGAATGGTTGTTTCGGGGGCGGAGACATTGATATGGCAGAACCGCATTGCACTTGCGGATGCAGGATTCTCACAAGATGTCATTGAAACTTATTGTAGAGTTATCGGTGAAGCATTTGATGTAATCACGCACGGCGGTATGATGCCGCGAGCGGATGAGCTTGATCTTCCGGATATCCTCAAGCAGAACTTTATAACTGTTGTCAATCAGATTCAGAGTCCATATCTGAAACAGTTCATTTTGATAGATCTGCGCCCGACGCTCGGCTCTATCAACTGCCCTGTTCTGGCACTCAATGGCACCAGGGACAATCAGGTCGACTGTAGCCCCAACCTGGAAGCATTGCGTGTCGGCATACCGCAGAATCCACACAATATGATAAAGCCTATTGATGGATTGAATCACCTGTTCCAACATAGTGGGACGGGCGCGGTCCAGGAATACAGGGAGATAGAGGAAACATTCGCCCCGGAGGTTCTGGAACTTATGGCACAATGGCTGTCTGAGTTCAAACCGACAAACAACCAATGAACGATACAAAATCCAAGTTATGAAATACAGAGCAATCACAACCTTTATCGCTATCGCATCCATTTCGTTGTCAGCGATGGCGCAGACCCCTTCCGAATACAACCTTCCCGGCAGGCAATATCCTATGATCAATCCCGACCGCACG
>JAZUKB010000043.1:0-14812 GCA_045643085.1 Candidatus Cryptobacteroides sp. | reverse complement strand
AGCAAAGAATGTTTTATTTACTCCATCCCATTTGCTTTCATACTTCAATGCCATGGCATCTGTGGCGTTATCGCACCACATGAAATGGGAGATATGATTATCAACACGATCGTCACTGCGCGATGGCGTTGTGTCATACTGTTTGGCCTCGAAGTTGAATGTGGCACCATTATAGTAGAGGTTTCCCTTGGAGAATTGGACCTTCTTCATAGGGTTTCCTTGATCATCTGCCGCAACAGTAAACACTCCTGACAGCGCATCTTTCAGCCTGAACACGGCAACTTAGGAAGCAGCATTTGCCACATTGATGTCGATTGATGGAGTCTTTGTAGTGTCGCCTGGAGCTGCCTTGTTCACCCATCCGACGAACTCTGTACCGCTACCTCCGGCAGTGGCCGTAAGAGTAATGTTGGAACCCTTGAAATAGACACCTGCTCCGGTGACCGTTCCTGCTCCGGCGGGCTTTACCTCCGCCGAGATTCTGTATCCGAACAATGCATTGAGAGTTGTGTCGGAAGTCATTTTGGAAATGGTGAAAGGATTGTCGGTACTCAAATCCTTATCGCTACCGTCAGTCCACTTTACAAATCCGCATCCGCTTTTCGCTTCAGCGAGGAACTTCACCTCTTCACCGCCAAAGAATTGAACGGGGCTTCCGGAAGCAACAGCGACTCCATTCAGTTTCACTGACCCCATATCGAAATCATATTCAACAGTGGCGTTATATTTCAAGTAACCCACCTCGGCGGTTATGTCATCCTGCACATTTGTAATCGTGAAGGTGCATATCCCGGTAGTCGCGTCTATCGAAGGAGTACAGGTTGCCTTTCCAGCGGGGGTGCAGGCGCATTGGGTAAATCTACCTGTGAGAGCAGTAAGAGACTTTATGGTCACGGAACTTCCGTCTGTAGTTGCATAAAAGTATAGATCATTCTCTATTCCAGCATCTTCCGACAGCTTCACCGTCACCTTGTGCCCTCCGACCTCGACTTCTTTCCATTCATCAATGGAAACCGATGATACGGAAATTCCGCTGTTGCTCAGTCCGATGGTGATGTTGGACTTGGTGCCCTTGGCGATGATTACGCCATTGTTGCCGGTGAGATGGGCTTCCTTATCAAAGTCATCTATCTTGAGGGTGAGGTCAAGGTCCTGCCTTGTAGATATAGCATCAGAAGGCACCAGAAGGCATTCGTAGGTGGTACCTGTTGCTGTGATTGTCTGATTTGCCGTCGGTACATCCAGAGTCACGTCGGACTTTTCTGCGGTGATTGTTCCGTCAAGGGCATTGAGAGTCCCGGTCGGTGCTATTTCGGCTCCGGAGAGCTTGATCTCAGTAAGCTCCGCATCGCCTGTATAGTCTTTGTTTATAACCGTAATGTTGACTCTCGCAAGTGCGTGATTCATCGTGATGGCTGTCTGTGAAGCCGTCTTGTCAGTGATGGTCTGTTTTGTGGCATACATCACATCGTCACCATTCAGTGAAGATGCAATGGGAATTTCCTTGACATCAGTGTTGCCCGACTTGTATGGATAGTAACCATAGAGATAGCCGGGAGTGCTGCCGACCTTGATTGAGGGGCTGGCGGTCCACCTATCCTTGGTGGAATTGTATGCGTATTTGACGTTTGTATATTCAGTCTCTCCGTAAGGCGTGGTGGCAGCTTCGTCTGTGAAGAGGAACAGTCCGATTTCTCCCTTCTCTGGGAAGTCCGTGCCGTCAATAGCGGCCTTGCTTTCGATGGCTCCGACATGGGTAAGTTCGAGATCAGTGAGTCCGTTTGTACCGGATTGTGTTTCGATGGGACTCTTGGCGCAGCCTGCAAGCAGAGCCGCAGCTGCCGCAAATGCGAGTGATATATGCTTTGTATTCATAGAATTGATTGTATCAGTGAATTATTCATCGTCTCCGAAACCGTAATAAGAATCGGAACCTCCTCTGTAGTCGTTGACGCTGGGATTTCCGTCAAGACTGGTATTGAGGATTTGAGTTCTGGTGGAGATTAGGATCACCTTGGTAAGAGGCGCGATGTACCTCAGTGCAGTATTCGTTGTTTTATCTATCATTTCTGCTGATTGTCAATAAACCTCACAAATATAATCCATTTTGATGGTATTTCAATTGGAAAGGACGTAATAGACGATAGTTATCGTGATTTATGGCTAAAAATCCGGATTCTCACTTCCCTGAAACTTACATGGATAGGCGGCTAGGAATATCTGTCTTGAGATGAGGCTGCAAAACGTACTTCATTCACGCCGTCAAAGAAAAAGCGCATCTTCCCGCAAACTATTTTGCCAGTCTCTTCTTTCGAAAGCTCACCTTCACAGCATAGATTTATATTCAGAAATAGCCTTCCATATCGGGTACAAGGTCTTCTTGTACTTCGGCGTATCACCGGATAGATTCAAATCCCGATGGCCGCCATTCCTGGACGGAATGATGAAGGACCGGTTCATATCCTTGGCCGTCAACCCGAACTCCTCGGCGAATATCACGGCCTCCGCCCGGCTGCCCAGCCATTTCACACGAGGCGATATCGGCTGCGTAAATCTGGTAAAGTATTCCAGGGCCTCATCATTCACATCCACAAAATATCTCTCAAAGACTCTGGCCATCTTCCCGGTTCCGGACGCGCTGCCATATTGAGGCAGACAACCTTTGGCCGCAGCTTCGTGAGTGTCTTTATGCTTCTGCAGGGACTCGTGGCACAGCACCACATATTTGCGGGCCCGCCATTCATCGTTGAACAGCTGGAAAGCGGATTCCTCATTCTCATTCCAGGCCTTCTCAAACTCCACGCACTTGCCGAAGAAGTCCCTGCAAGCATTCGTCAATCTTCGGACGCTCAGGCGCTGCATATCGTTCACGATGATATCATTCCAGGCATCCTCGACATATTCCCGTACTTGCGGCTCCAAATCGCGCAGAACGGCATAATTCGAATCGATAAAGTCCACGGCATTCCGGATTCCGGACTCATTGCCGGCAGTGGGAGAGTCCTCCCTCCAGAAAGCAAGAAGCGCATCCATCGCCGTAGCAATGGAGCGCATCAGATCATTCGCGGAGTTGATTGGTGATTCCGTCATCATAGGCTGCTAATCGAAATAGTCATACTTATCCGTAATCTTGTCCACAACCTCCAGCTCATCAGCCTTGATATATTTCTTCAACATGATAGGCGTGGAATGGCCGGTAATCTTCATTATGTCGTAGATATCCATTCCGGCAAGATACATCAGAGTCGCGCCCGTGCGTCTGGCAGTATGCGAATGAACCAGCTCGTATTTCTTGTGCTCCTCGATGGTCTTCTTGCCGCCCTTGGTGCTCTCGGTCTTGATGATTTCCGTCAGACCGGCCAACTTGGCAATTTCCTTGATGTTGTCATTGATATTCTGGTCGCTGAGTTTCGGAATGTCGAAATTGTACTTCTGCAGAATCCGCAGCAGCTCGGAAGAGCAGGGAATGGCCACCTTCGTGCCGGTCTTCTTCTGACGGATGTTGATGACGCGGATTTCCTTCTTCTCAATCTTCTCGATGGTCTTTCCGGGATTCTCCGGATCCGGAACGTCAACGATTGAGCGCTTGGTATAAACCTCGATATCCTCCGGACGGATGTTGTTGTAATCCGAGACGCGCTGCGCAGTCCAGACACCCACCATAAAGATGTCGCGGGCCAGATCAAAACCATACGTCCTCTTGCTCAGGTCAACGGCCATCATCTTCTTCAGGTCCTCTTTCGTCAGATAGATTGAATCCACCTCAACCCTCGTTCCCTTGAACCTCTTATCCTGGTACTTGGAATTGCTGTGAAGACCCTCACTCTGCGCCAGAGCCATAATCGCCTTCAGCTGCTTGATGCACTTGCCTGTAGTGTTGATTGCATAGCCCTGCTCGTTCAGATACGCGGTATAATCGCGATAGAAGTTCATATCGATATCGTCGAAGTCATACTCCCGCTTCATCTTCTTCTCGAACTTCTTCAACCTCTCACAAGCCTGGTTGATTGCATTGATGGTCCCGGGCGCATAGACCGTTCCCTTATCCGTAAGCCTCTTCCCGGCCTTGATATCCTTCCGGAACTGCTCGATGAACTTCCGCAGCGTCACCCTGTTCGCCTCAGCCTCCAGCCTCGCCGCCTCTTCTGCCTCAGCAGCTTCCTTTTCACGCAATTCACGGTAAACATAGAAATTCACAATCTCCTTCACGTCAGCAGACGAAAGAGCAACTCCGGCATCCAATTTCTTGTAGATATCCATCCGGATATTCTCCACATCGTCAAACACTTTCTTAATTTTCTCGTCCCTGCAATACTTCGTGCGCTCCAGAGACCCCGGAGTCGTGTTCCAGACCTTCTCAGCTATACGCATAGGGGTCTGCTGCTTAACATCCACGTGTGGCGTTCTCGCCTGAACTCTGATTTTGATAGGGCAAAGGTCATCTGCTCCTTTAGGCCCCAAAGAAAAGATAGTTGCCATACAAATATTGTTTAAAAACTCGTATAGCAAAGGTAGGAAATTATTTTAGAAGTTTCCTACATCTTTCCTACATTTTTCAAAAAACATTGTAAATCATTGGAAGTCTATTTCCATTAAAGTATTGTATATCAATATTATAACCTTTCAATACTTTTCAATGATTTCTATAAAATTGGTGCCTTCCGCACCGCAGAAAACCCCTGATTATCAGGGGTTTTCTTATTTTAGGCACACATTTGGGCACACTTTTTCGCAGGTGTGCCCATTTTTTACTTCACGAAACGACGCTTTCCGACATTCCGCCGGACGCGAGTACGGCGGGACTGACGGAAGTTCCCTTGTGTCGGCCACGAAACGGCAAAACTGCGGGGAATATCCGTTTCGTGTCCACAAATTGATCGAAAACGGCCAAAACACTGCCACGAAACGGCAAAACAGGCATATTATTCCGTTTCGTGGAAACTTCCGGCAGCTGACGCAGCTCTGTCATTCGGGCCAGTCCTCATTGCGGAACTTGCCGTCAAGCCACTTCGCCCTTTCACGGGTATAGTTGAACATGAAGTCCAGATAGTCCTGGTAGCTTCCTCCGTAATACAGGTTGGACCAGACGTAAATCGGGAGTATGTTGAACGCCTCGAAGTTGCGCTCCCTCGCCGGAGCGAAGTCGTCCGTCTCTTCCTGGACATCGGCTATGATATCCTCGAGCGCCGGATAGACAAGGTCCCACTGGCGCAGAAGCTCCTCGCGGAACTCGCGGTCCTTATAGTACAGGACACGGTACCAGTTGTAGTCGTTGATGAAGAATCCCACAGGTCCCGAAGGATAGTCCCATACCTCGAAATTGTCCGCATTCCCGAAAGCAAGGTCGAAGTCCCAGAGGTTCTCGAAATAGAATTTCCCGTCCTTCAGGGCCATGAAGGTGCTGCGGCAAAGATTGCCGTCCATATTCTTGGAGAGCTCGTTGATCAGATAGTAGGTCACGAACGAATGCATGTCCATATACTGGTGAGGACCGTTCTCTCCGCTTCCAGGGTGCTTTTTCAGCGCTTCCTCAAACACTCTCAGGCGGCCGGTCAGATAGGCCCTCTGCTCAGCGGTAAGGACCTCCGGCTCCTTCATTGTGACAGGTATCTTGAAGATTGTGGTGACAAAGTGCGAATGTTCCGGGGTATCCCATTCCGTATTGTCAAGTTCGAAATAGTAATCGTAGTCCTCCGGCTTCCCGGAAGAACCTTCTTCCGGAGTGTTCAGTTCCGCCCTGTGATTCGCCACCTCGTTAGTCTGGGTAAGGGTATAAAGTCCACGGTACCTGTTGTTCAGGACAACTTCCACGTGGCGGTATTTGTTTGTCCACGGCATTCCCAGAAAACGGGAGAGCTTCCAGGCGAAAGCATTGCGCACAAGGGTCTTGTCAGTGTAGTTCGCCAGAAGGTTCCAGTCCTTGTTCTTGTCCATTCCAAGGAGCTTGCAGCCGCTGTCGAACTTGATTCTCATCGGGAACTTGACACCTGAAAGCGTCAGGGTTGAATTGCCTCTTTTCCTCACCTTTCCCTTCAGTACCACACTGTCCGTCTGCGAATATTTGCAGTCCCTGTCCACAATGGTGAAGGTAGCTGTGGAATAGGTCTCCTTGGTGAAAGACTTGTCAGCCTTTATATAGATTATGGGCAGTTCCCCGGCTGTCTTTGGAATCCAGAGGTCAGACTGTTCCTGGGGCTGGTCCCCCCTGGCGTAGAGCGCGGCTTCCCTCTGTTCTTTTTCATTCTCTATCTTTTTGTCCTGTTCAGCCTCGTCCAAAGGCGTGCAGGACACCGCTGCAACGGCTGCAACAAGGATGCAAAACCGGACAGAAAATGCAGACAGTCTGTATTTCATAAGCATCGTTTATTTTTGAATTACTACCCTTCCGAATTCCAACGGCTTGACGAAACGGCTTTCTTCCAGTAAGAAAATATGGGTCTTATCCTGATTGTCATACCCCTCGTGCAGGAACAGATGCAGTTTCTTCTCTGACAGCTGATATACGCTGGTATGAGTGGTATACCACAGAGGGCTGCCGGCGCTGTGCCAGTTGTCCGGATTCTCGAACTCCGCCTTGCTTTTTGCTACAAGTTCCGCCCATTCCTGCGTCCGCTGGAACTCCCTGTTGCCGTACAAAAAGGCTGAAGGACGCTGCGGAGTGGAAAAATCCGTCATAAAGAAGTTGTCGTCTCCGGCATCCTTGGTATAAAATTGGGAATACCAGACATTCTTCATCAGGTTCTGAATCCCCTGGAAAGACTCCTCGGCCCCCGGATATGCGGCAGCAAGGATATCCCAGCGCTCATAACCGCAGCCTGTTGTCTGTATAAGACCTGCCTGTTCTTTTACAGTGTTGGTAAAGTTCGTCATTATTGTGGCCATAGACGGTTCTGAAACGTTCTCAGTTTCAATAAAGCAAGGCTTGTTGTCCACGAACTCCAGCACCATACTGGTCTGCGAGTCGCAAACAAGCCAATGAAAAGCCTGTGAACTCCCCTCTTTAGGGAAGCCGCAAGGCTCGAACCAGTTTATGCCTTCGACAATCTGCCTTGCATCCTCTACAGATTCAGCATTGTCAAGAATAACGCGTACCAGATAGGTCACACAGTAGGTCTTGTCAGATTCAGGATTCGTAAAAGCAGCTCCGCGTCCCCAGGCGCCGGTCTCCCATTTGGTGCTGTCCAGGCTTGTCTCTCCGGTAGGCATCACGTTCACACCGCAATACACCCCATTTTCATTCACACCGTCCACAGTGAACATAGGCAGAATCCCATAAATATCTGCATACTCACCATTCGCGGCGAATTCCGTGTCGAAAACAGTAGCGCAACCCATCACTCCAAGAGATGCATAGCGCTCCCCGTTGTTGTTTACCTTTACGACTGCAGATGCATCGTTGTTTATATACCAGTCCAGATTGCGGCCTACGAAATCACCTTTCCTGACCTCCGAGCAGCCTGCAGCCTCCGGGACATATCTCTCAAACAGCTTGACGCCGCGACTGAAGTCATAGTCGTCATATTCCACTCCGTACAGATATTCTGTAATCTTAGTATTGGCTCTTTCCGGCCCCTGATTGCAGGAAACCGTCATTACGGCGGCGGCAATCAGAAAAATCAAAGTATTCTTCTTCATAATTTTATTCCTCTCTTTTCAAGAAACTCCTCCCCGCTTCCGTAGTTCTCAATAACATAATCCAAGTCCTTGTCCCCTCTTCCGGACAGGGTGACTATCACGGAGTTCGGGCGTCCCTCGCGGGCAATCTCCAGCGCGTATGCCAGGGCGTGACTGCTCTCTATCGCAGGGATTATACCTTCCACTCTGGACAGCAGGAAAAGCGCCTCGATAGCCTGCAGGTCGTCAACAGTAACGTAGTTCACCCTCTTCAGGTCGTGCAGCAGAGCGTGTTCAGGTCCCGCAGCCGGATAGTCCAGACCGCTGGCGTTTGAATATACCGGAGCCGGGCTTCCGTCCTTGGACGCCAGCATATAACTGTTGAATCCGTGCATCACTCCTACCTTGCCGAAGTTGATGCTGGCCGCATTGTCCCCGAGCGCCGGACCTCTTCCCAGGGGCTCGACACCATAGAGTTCCACAGGGTCGGCGAGGAAAGGCACGAAGGTCCCTATCGAGTTCGAGCCGCCGCCCACGCAGGCAATCACCTTGTCCGGAAGGTGCCCGGTCATTTCCAGGAACTGCGCCCTGGCCTCGTCCCCTATCACCTGCTGGAAGTCCCTTACCATCAACGGGAAAGGATGCGGGCCGGCGGCTGTGCCGATGCAATATATTGCGTCCTTGTATTCGCGGGAATATGCCTCGAAGGCAGCGTCAACAGCCTCCTTCAGGGTCTTCAGCCCCTTCGAAACAGGAATCACCCTTGCCCCCAAGAGCTTCATCCTTGCGACGTTCGGCGCCTGCTTGGCTATGTCCACCTCGCCCATATAGATATCACACTCCAAGCCGAAGTAAGCCGCCGCCGTGGCAAGAGCGACTCCGTGCTGGCCTGCACCGGTCTCGGCAATGAGCTTCTTCTTGCCCATATATTTGGCCAGCAGGCCCTCTCCCATACAATGGTTGAGCTTGTGCGCCCCGGTATGGTTCAGGTCCTCCCTCTTGAGGTATATCTGGGTCTTGCCGAAGAGATTGGAGAGCTTCTGGCAATGGTACAGCGGTGTAGGACGGCCCTGGAATTCCTTTCTGATGCGCCTGAGCTCGGCGATGAACTGGGCGGACTGGGCGATGGTGTTATACCCTTCGGCATATTCGCGGAAGGCCTTGACAAGCTCCGGATCCTGGAGATAGTTACCGCCGTAAGGTCCGAAGTACCCCTCTTCCGTAGGATACTCCTTAAGGTAATTGTCAAAATCTCTATAAATATTCATAGTGTTTCTATTTTTTGTAAAATTCGTTATACCACTCGGCAAAAGCTCTGAGTCCCCGGCGCAGACCGGTAGAAGGTTTGAAGCCGAAGTCCCGTTCGAGGGCTGAAGTGTCGGCAAAGGTCACGGGAACATCGCCCGGCTGCATCGGGACAAGCTCTTTGTGCGCCTCGAAATCGTAGTCCTGTGGCAACACCCCTGCCGCTATGAGTTCTTCCTGGAGAATCTGAACGAAATCCGAGAGCTTCTCCGGGCTGGAGTTTCCTATGTTATAGACCTTGTATGGCGGCAACTCCAGCCCGTCCGGACCGACTTGCTTCGAAGGGGCCTTGTGCATTACAAGCCGGACTCCTTCCACAATATCGTCGATATAGGTGAAGTCACGCTTGCAGTTGCCATAGTTGAAGATCTGAATTGTTTCGCCTTTGAGCAGCTTGTCGGTGAAGCCGAAATATGCCATATCGGGGCGGCCGGCAGGTCCATAGACGGTAAAGAATCTCAACCCCGTCGAAGGAATGCCGTAAAGCTTCGAATATGAATATGCCATCAGCTCGTTGCTCTTCTTGGTGGCGGCATAGAGCGAAACCGGGGTGTCGGCCTTGTCCTCTTCGGAGAACGGCACTTTGGCATTGCCGCCATAAACCGAGCTGGATGATGCAAATACGAGATGCTCCACCGGATAGTTGCGGCATGCTTCGAGTATGTTGTAGAAGCCGACAAGGTTGCTCTCGATGTAGGCTCCGGGGTTGGTGATGCTGTAGCGTACTCCCGCCTGCGCGGCGAGATTGACCACTATGTCGAAGCGGTACTGCCCGAAGAGACTGTCGATTAACGTCTTATCGGCAAGGTTGCCTTTCACGAAGGTGTATCTGCTTTCCGGGTGCTCTTTGGCGCAGCTTTCAATCTGCTGCAGCCGCCATTCTTTCAAGCCTACGTCATAGTAGTCGCTGACCGAGTCCAGGCCCACAATCTCTATGGCCGGCTCAGTCCTGAGCAATCTGAGCACAAGATTGGAACCTATGAATCCGGCCGAGCCGGTGACGAGTACCTTCAATTTCATTCCGTATTGAGAGAAAAAAATTATCTGCAGAACCGCTCGAGGGAATCAAGATATTTTTCAGGGAACGACACTTCCGTGATATTCCTGAAATGCACCGGCGTGTGGGTATCAGTTCCGGCATACTTGTAAAGTCCTTTCCTGAACAGATACTCCATAATGCGTACCGAACCCGGACCGTAGCAGCCGCTCAGAGAGAGCAGATTCAGCTGGAACTGGGCACCCATATCGGAGAAACGGTCATACTGCTCCAGTTTGTCGGCATAGTACACATACCTCTCAGGATGGGCTATGACAGGCGTAAAGCCTGCCATACAGATATTGAAGAGAGCCTGCTCGATATTTGCGCTAGGATACATATAGGACATCTCTATCAGCACCTTTCCCGGCTCTATCTGGAGAAGGTCTGACATATCCCTGTTCTCGAAACCGTCCACAACCATATACTCCCCTGCCAGACGCAGGTCCATCCCTTCGGTACAGTCCTCAGGCAGAGCCTCGAGATAGCTGGAGAAGGCATCCCGGATTCCGGCCTCGGTGTTGGAGAAGAATATTTCAGGATTTATGTGCGGAGTATGTACGACAGTGGTGATATCGGCTGACTTCATCTCGCGCAGAATACGCTCCGAATCGGAAATCTTCTGCACTCCGTCATCAACCCCGGGCAGCAAATGACAGTGCCAGTCGGTTGAAACTCCCAGCCGGCTGAAACCAGTCATTTTCCCGAAAAGTCTGAACATTAGCTGTCCTTGTTGCCGTCAGTTTCCGTCACAGTTCCTTCTGCCTTGCCTTCGGAAGATTTATGACTACGCCTTTTCTTGCCGGAGTTTTCAGACTCCGCACCATAACCGTACCCATAGCCATAACCATATCCGTAGCCATAGCCCCTTCCATAATCGTAACCGTAGCCATAGCGTTTTCCGTAACCGTATTTCCCGCCATAGCCGTAACCATAGCCGTAGCGCAGACGGTTGGAATGAAGGTCCACGTCGTTGAGCACCAGATTAGGAGACTTGATATTCCGGTCTTCCAGGAGCTTGGCAATGTCTTCGAGCGCCTTCAGGGCGGTATATTCACTTCTGAGCACGTACAAAGTGATGTCCACAAAGCGGTTGATAAGTATAGAGTCCGAAACCGGCATCATAGGAGCGGTATCCACTATGACATAGTCATACTGCGAACGGTAATATTCCATAAGTTCATTTACCTTGTCCGTAGAAAGCAGCTCCGAAGGATTAGGCGGAACGCTTCCTGAGAAGACAACGTCCACTCCGTAAATGTCTTTTGCGGCAACAACGGTCTCGGCAGGAGACTTGCACTTGCCGATAAGATAACCGACTACCGAACGCTCCTTATCCACCTCGAGCTTGTCGAAATATGACACGAGTGCAGGTTTTCTGAGGTCCATACCCACCACAAGTACCCGGTTCCCCGTATGAGAGATTGACACGGCGAGATTTGCAGCCACAAAGGTCTTTCCCTCACTCGGGATGGAAGATGTAACCTGTATCACCTTGCCCTGGACGAACTTCAGGTTCGAGCGCAACATTCGGAAAGATTCAGATTTCAGGTCGCGCGAATGTGACGAAACCAGTTCCTTGGAGTTGTCACTCTTCGGAAGGGTGGCAAGCACAGGCACGTTCAGACGTTTTTCGACATCCTCCTTGGTCTGCACGGTGATACGGAGAAAATTCTTGGCCAGAACATAGCCCGGGGCCAGACAGCATCCGATGATAAAAGCAAGCAGATAAACCTGCATCTTCTTGGGTGAAATCGGAGCGCTGCTTCCGTAGGCCGGTTCGATTACACGTACGTTCTCTGCAACAGCGTACATAGATATCTGGGCCTCCTCACGCTTCTGTTGGAGCAGGAGATACAGCGGCTCTATGATCTGCTGCTGACGCTCGATCTGCGCAAGGTCGAACTGCTGTACAGGGATGCTTGACATCCTGGACTTGGATGCGCGGAGGGCATTCTGTATTTCGCTTGCGCGGATACTGTATATCTTGTCGAGATTCTGGATAGACAGAACAATATTGTTACGTCCGTCAGAAAGCTGCAGGTCCAGGTTGCGCACGCGAGGGTTGTTCTCTGAAGAGTTGGCAACCATACGGTTTCTTTCGGCCACCATAGTGTTGTAGCTGCTGATAACCTGGTTAAGCCCGGCGTCGGTGAGTCCGATATTCGAAGGAATCACATCATACCTGCCCTGAGGCATAGCATCAAGCTCCTGCATAATCATAGAGAGGATCTGCTTCTGGAGCCGGATATCAGTGAGCTGCTTGTCATACTCCATATCGGAGGAAATGGTAAGCTGGGACTGCGCGTCTATGTTGACAAGCGCATTGCTTCTCTGGTAGTTCTTGTAATCAGACTCGACGTCTCCCAAATCCTGGCTGATAGCGTTCAGCCTCTTGTCTATGAAGTCGATTGTGGCAAGGACGGATTTGTCCTTGAAAGCCTTGGTCTCCTCCATATACTTGACAGTAATCATATTGAGAATGTCATCGGCACGGGCTATCTTGGAATCGTGCAAAGTCATTGTCAAGACGTTTGTCCTGGAGCTCCCTCCCTTCACACCGTTCTCCACCTCTACAATGAGATTCCCCGAAAGAGCGGCCCCAAGGGTATACGGTATCGTCCACACGGCCTTGTATTTGTCGCCGGGTTTGAGGGAAATGCTGTTTTTGCCTGCAATCGTGAAACTGTACCCGTTGCGGACCACCGGGGAATCTAACGGAACCAGCTTTTGCGCTTCAGTCCAAACTTTGTCCACACGCAATTTTACGCCGTTTTCGACGATTTCCGATATACGTATCCTGCCGTTTTCCACCACGGTGAACTCGACGGACATAGAAACCGGCAGAGCCCTCTTGGGATACTTCTCGTCAAAGCCCAGAATGAGCTCGAAGGGAGCGTCATTGTAGAATTCCTGCTTGCGGAAACTCAACAGACGTTTTGCCAGTTTCGACTTGAAGATGTTGCGCGGGACAGAATAGGAATAGTATCTGTAGTTGAGACCGAGCTCCTCCACAACCTTGGCCATCAGACTCGGGCTGCGCAGGATGAACACTTCGTTATCGATCTGCGAACCCTGCTGCGAGCCTGTAATTTCACTCAGAAGAGACAGCTCGTTCGAGCCTCCTGTCTTCTCATCCACAAGCATTATCTGAGTCTTGCGTTCGAACATCGGAGTCTGAAACTTGACATAGACATAGCCTATGACCAGACCCGCAAGGCCGAAACCGATAATCCAGACGTGTAGCCTCGACAAGAAGGAGAACAACTCCGTAAAGTTGAACGAGCTGTTCTGCGGGCTCGAATTGGTATTGACTAAATATTTGTTTTCTGCCATTGTAGTGAAAAACTAAACTCCCAAAGCGATAAGTAATGAGACAACCGATATAACGGTGGTGATGGAACTGAATATCAATCCCCAGATACTGGTGGCCGTAGTTGCTGACGCAACTCTCTGAGAAGAAGGACGGACATAGAGAATGTCGTTCTGCTGCATATAGTAATACTCGGAATTGAGTAGCGATGCATTACGCAAATCTATCTTCTGATAGGTAGGCGTGCCGTTCACCTCACGTATGAGAATGACGTCGTCACGCTCTGCGGTAAGGAGCAGGTCCCCTGCCCGTCCGAGCGCCTGAAAGATATTGATGCGTTCCGAATCCATATTGTACGTTCCAGGACTCCTGACCTCGCCGAGTATTGTAATCTTGTAGTTCTTGAACGACACGTACACTATAGGGTCCCTGACGTCCTGGCTGATCATCCGGGTAAGATAATTGACCAGCTCGGAACGGGTCATTCCCTCCACCTTTATCTTCCCTAATATCGGGAAATTGATCTCGCCGTTGTTGTCAACGAGATATGCAAGGGTGGACTGCTCCGGATTGGCGGCGGTGGACGTTTCACTCAGCGTAAGGTTGTAAGGCATCACCACGGTCTTGTCCGGACCGGAAACGATGATGTTCAGCAGGTCATCCTTCTTTATTCTCGCCTCATACTTGGTGGTGAGCTCGTGCAGATAGGTCTTGTCTATGTTCTGCAGATACTCGATCTGCCTTGCCGACGCACAGGACGTCAGAAGCACAATGGCAGTGAGGTAAAAAAACAATTTTTTCATCAGTTATAGTTTTATCTTGGGTCGTATCTTTCAAATCAGCTGTTCCGGCTTTCGAAATACGGCACCATAGCTCTCAAGATGACAAAATTAGACAATTCTTTTCAAGAATCAAAGTCCTGGATTACGGGAGCTTATCGCCTCCTTGATGGCCCCGACGATGTACTTCACGTCGTCATCGGTCACGTACGGGCCGGCAGGGAGACACATTCCCACTTTGAAGAGCGACTCGCTCACACCATTGACATAGGCGACCATCTTGGGGCCTTCGAGGCAACGGACACCGGCATCGGTAGCATCGCCAGCACCCGCGAAAGGCACCTCCACTGCACCTTCGCAATAGACCGGCTGCTTGTGCATAGGCTTCCAGACGGGACGGGCCTCGATGCCGGCCTTGTCCATATAGGCGCGCAGGGCCTCCACATTGTCGTTGGGCTGGCAGTTAGTTACCGGCGAGTCAGGGATGCGAAGCACACCCGCAGCACCTCCCACAGCCTTGGTCACCAGCTCCTTATACACATCCTCCTGCCCCTTCACGTGAACATCGGGATCCAGCGTGATGGTGCATAGCCAGTAGTTCGAATCGAAGCGGCCGTCCGCGGGCTGGCAATGCACCTGAACCCCCGGCACATCCGCAAGCTGCTTCTCATACAGCCCCTGCACCCTCTTGTGGTGGGCGATATGCGCATCCGCCACCGTCATCTGCCCGATGCCGATACCCGCGCACACATTGCTCAGACGGTA
>JAZUKB010000042.1:0-2350 GCA_045643085.1 Candidatus Cryptobacteroides sp. | reverse complement strand
ATTATCCCCAGATGGTAGTCCACCAGCGGGTCAAGGATTTCCAGGCCGGCCCTGCCGCCCTGGCGGCGTGATTCCGCAAGGATGGATTCCAGCATGTTCGTGGTCTTGCCCATTGCCGAAACGACCAGCAGGATATCCCCGCCGCTGTGGCTGAACACTATGGAAGCCAGATTCCTGACCGCGGCGGCATCCTTGACCGATGCGCCTCCGAATTTGTATACTTTCCTGATCATAAGTCCGTTCTAAGATACCGCTGCGAAGATACGGAAAAACCGAGAATCCTTTCTTCATTAACTGAATCTTTTGAGCATATTTTTTGAATAATGTCGTAACTTTGTATAGATATTCGTACAACCATGAACCTTAAGTCTTTAGCGAAAGATACAGCCATTTACGGCCTCAGCAGCATAGTCGGACGCTTCCTGAACTACCTGCTGGTCCCTCTTTACACATATAAAATAGCGGCGGAAAGCGGCGGATACGGCATAGTGACAAATCTCTACGCCTATACTGCGCTGTTCCTGGCACTGCTCACTTTCGGAATGGAGACAACTCTTTTCCGCTTCTCCAACAAGGAAGGAGAGGATGCGAAGAAAGTGTACGGCACCATACTCCGTCTGGTCGGAGCTGTGGGCGTCGTGTTCCTCGCAGCGGTGCTGGCCTTCATAAAGCCGATATCCGGGGCCATGGGCTATGCCTCCCATCCTGAATACGTAGGCTGCATGGCCGTCATCGTCGCCTTCGACGCCTTCCAGGCCATTATGTTCAGCCGCCTCAGACTTCAGCGCAGACCTCTGAAGTTCATGGCGCTCAAGTTCGCCTTCATCATCCCGAACATACTCCTTAACCTCTTCATCTTCCTTGTGATGCCGCACCTGTTCGACAGCATGCCGGCTCTCAGGGATATGTACGTCAGGTTCGACTATGGCGTAGGACTGATTTTCTTCACCAATCTCATATGCACCAGCTGCGTGTTCTTCGGTTTCATTCCGGAACTCAAAGGACTGGGCTATGGCTACGACAGGGCTCTGACGAAACGCCTTCTCAAATATACATGGCCTCTGCTCATCCTCAGCCTTGTGGGCATCTTGAACCAGGTGGCGGACAAGATAATGTTCCCTTCCCTGATGCCCGGAACTGAAGGAAAGGTCCAGCTGGGCATCTACGGAGCCTGTGTGAAGATCGCTATGATAATGAGCCTGCTCACCCAGGCATTCAGATACGCCTATGAGCCTATAGTCTTCAACGGCAGCCAGGACAAGAACAGTCCGGAAACTCTGGCGGACGGGATGAAATATTTCATTGTCTTCACCTTGCTGGCATTCCTTGCAGTGATGTTCTATATGCCTGTTCTCCGCCACTTCATCCAGCCGGGCTACTGGGCCGGACTCGGAGTGATCCCTATTGTGATGATGGCCGAGATTTTCATGGGTATCTATTTCAACCTCTCGTTCTGGTACAAACTCAGCGACCAGACGCACTGGGGAGCGATAATGAGCGCCATCGGCGCCGCTGTGATGATTGCCGTGAACATCATCTTCGTACCAAAGATCGGTTACTGGGCCTGTGCCTGGGGCGGCTTCGCCGGCTACGGCACAGCTATGCTCCTGAGCTACTTCATCGGCCAGAAGAAATATCCTATCGGGTATGACCTCAGGACCATCGGGCTGTTCTTCTGCCTCGCCGCTGCTATGTTCTGCGTGTCCGAGTTCCTGCTCAAGGACCTTCCAGTCTGGCTTCAAATCACACTGAACACCATACAGATGCTCATCTATGCATTCCTTGTATGGAAAGACATCAAGAAAAAATGACGGGATTCTCCATATTCAAGGAAAACACCAGATTCAAGGCGTTCTTCCTGTCCCTCCTCCTGTCCGCCATAGGATACGGCCTGTACAAGGGAGTGATCGACAACTATATGGCCGAGGTGGTCACTATGAACGAGCTTGACAGGGGTCTGACGGAGTTCTTCCGCGAGCTTCCGGGCCTTCTCCTGATAGTGGTGCTCGCCATATTCTACCGTTTCTCCGCTGAAAGGATGTACAAGATGGGTCTCGTGATAATGGTCATCGGAATGACCCTGCAGGCGGTTGTAGCGCCTGCAAAGGCCCTGGTGATGGGTGTCATCTTCCTTTACTCGATGGGAGAGCACATCCAGCTGGGGATGAAGAACACGCTGTCGCTGGAGTACTCGAAGAGAGGCTACGGCGGACAGGCGCTCGGCTACCAGAGCTCCATCTATCAGATAGGCAACCTCGCCGGCTACATCGCTGTCATCGCGGCTTTCGCGCTGGTCCCGAACACCACTCTCTTCAAACCGGTGTTCGCTGTAGCCGCCGGCTTCATGGTA
>JAZUKB010000041.1:0-22496 GCA_045643085.1 Candidatus Cryptobacteroides sp. | reverse complement strand
ATTAAAGGAAGAGAACAAACCTCCTATATGTGTAACCTGATACAGCGGCACACCGTCAAGCAGGTACAGATTGTCGTTGCCGTCTCCACCTCGCACATACATCCCTGATAGAAGTTCTGTTCCCGTCGCCACTCCCGGAAGGTTCTGTATCACTTTGATGACGTCAGGAGAGCTGAACAAGGCAAAACTTCCGATAAGCTTGCTGCTGTCAAGATATGTGAAGCCTGTCTGAGTGGAATTTACAGATACCTTGTCGGCAGACACAAATGCCTCGGCAAGAGTGTCTGCCACAGGTGCTTCCTGTGCATAGACGACATAAGGGGTAAGCAGGACAGTCGAAAGCAGAAAAAGCGGAATACACCTCATCTGACATCGTACGAAACACGTTTGTAGGTATAGATAACAGGGCCTCGGACTATCTTACCACCGGAAAAGTCGAAATATGTATTTGTCATCTCTATCTTCAGGTGTCCGTTCCCAAGAGAGACAATCCCTGCATCCAACTTGTCTTTCAGCTCATAAAATTCTATGACTTGTCCCCATTCTTTTGTAACGGGTTCACTCAATTCGTTATGCTTAGACAGGACTATTGAGCCGTTATCAAGTACGCCATAGGACAGATTCAGATACGCCCCATAACCGATAGGACTCACTCCATAGGAATCCGAGTTCTTGTGGTATGTAACTTGTTGGCTTGGAAAGCTGATAGTGACACGACCCGCCTCTGCTCCATACTTATTACACGGGAAAACCCGGGCCGGATCATTTATGGCAATCTTTGCATTGCTGTAAGAAAGCATTTGAATTTTGATGTCATTGCTACATTCTCCGTCCCCGTCAAGGTCAATCTCTTCCGGAGATCCTTTCCATACTATGGATTCGCACTGGTATGTTCCTCTGAGCCCGTCACAGATTTCTTCAAGAGCATTATTATCTACATTAACGCAGGAAGTAACCAATAGTATGAGCGATTGCGCGAGAATGATTTTATGTATGCCTACCATAGGACCACTGGCATTAAAGTGAAAGTAAATGCTCCCGTACTAATTGAATTAGCGATATTTTGTGATTTTTATACCGACAAAATTACGAAAAAATAGTGTATTTTAGAAGATATGCGAATTTTAGCATAATAGCCTTTTCAGTACATCAGTAATCTCATCCGTCCGGACATTTGCATTCAGGGCAATTACCAGAGAAAGGATGAGAGATAACACCTGGTCAGAGGGCAAGCGTAGCCAGAGTATCTCCTGTCCCGATTGAATAGCCTCTGCTGAAGAAGAACATACAGTCAGAATCATCAGCCATCAGGACAAAAGGAAGAGGGGCATTGTCCGGGAGTTTCATTTCAAACAGTATTTCACGGTGGATATTTCCGTCAATATCAACCCCAAAACGGACGTTGGACGGAAGATGATAATTTTCCGGGTTGAAACTGTCATAATCTTCCCTGGATGAGAAAACAAGTAGGATAGGCCTTCCCCATGATTCCAGTCGGCTGGAGGCAGTTTCGAGATCCTTGAGCGCATGAACGCAGGGTTCGCTTCCTTTGTCAATAAGCAACAAGGCATAATATCCGTTGCCTACTGATGAAAGAATGCTGGTTTTCCTGTCTTCCGGCATTTCAATATACTCCAGCCCCGAATGGAAGGTTCCTATAACGCTGACGTCGTTCCTGTGAAAATCAGGGCGGAGTTTCACTGTCGTCTCCCTTCCCTCCTTTATCGTGAACCAACTGATATGGGAATAAACCTCACCGGAAGAATTTCTAATGCCCGTGCAAAGCAGATAAAGTCCCGGAGTAAGTTCGACGCCATTGCTGAATCCGGATTCAAAACTGCCATTCTCGTCATATTCCAGCAGATTGAACGTGTGTCCGTCGAAGGACGAAATGGTGAAATTGTAATAATATCTCGGAGATTCAAGTTCCGGTGACGGGTCATATTTGAGTCTTAAAGTTCCGGTTCCGGCTACTTCCTGTTCTTCAGCATCAAAATTCACGTCGTAAACCTTTCCCTCAGAGTTGAATTTTACGGTGGATGTCACTGGGTCAATCCAGGCCGGCACATTGAAGCAACGGCACATCGCGACGAAGAAAATATCCCGTGACCGTCTGTCTGCTATCCGGCTTTGCCATACCCTTACAGGATTGACGGAGAGATAGCTGTTGTTTATTCCGTCAATGACAGTGATGTTTTCCTTGCACCAGTTTACGAAGGCTGCCGGGTTATCGTGAACCAAAGATGCAGTTCCGGCATCGACTTCCTGTAATAGAGTTCCTCTCCACGGTCTCAGCAATTCGGTGAATATGCGCGGAGAGAAGATGTAATCGTCGCAGTTGTCCGGGCAGTTGTCGAGATGGTCTATCAGGACTTCGGAAGGAGTGTCGTGAAGGTCCTTTTCTGAGACAAGACTTAGAAGGCGCAGGGCTTTTTCTCCCTTACCTTTTTCTGCAGCATATCTGAGAAAATCCTCAATGCTGGCATAATTACCACAACTCCTGACAAGGGATTCGGTTGTTCTGGTGACATCCAATCCATAGGTGTTGGCGAATGCCTCCGCCTGGGACTTGGTTCTGAAGGTTGCGGCGTAGGCTGTCCTTATGGAGTCTTCCTGTTTTGTCCTATTCCTGCAGGCGGTACGCAGGCTGTCATCCACATCCGGAATAATCGAATTCTCGGCAGGGGGCACGATGTCAAGGTGAACGTCCGGAATATAGGAATTCCCGTTGTATTGGAGAACAATTGTCAACGCTTCCGAATCCTGTGCGTTTGACTCAGCAAAGCCGAAATTCCCATTGTCGTCGCTGGCGTAGACCAGCATATCGCCACAACCGGAAGTTATGGAAGAATATCCGCAATCATTTGTAGAAAGCGTGGCTAAGGAGTAGAATTCAGCGTAGTTGTAGATTTTGTATTCCACCTTGGCACCGCGGACCGCGTTCCCTTCAGTATCCACCACCTTGACTTCCACCTTGCGCGTGTCCGGAGTATAATTCTGAATAAGGTTTATACGTGTGGACAGCGCTGTAGTTTCAAGTTTTTCTTCCGGACCATCGTAATTACCGAACACATTCGTGTTCATAAGCATTCCGCGACTGGCCGGAGCATTGAACCACCCGAGGTTGAGGACAGGCTCCGGCTCACAGGCTCCCAGAAAATACCATTCTCCGTCCACCCAGGCTTCGACCCAGGCGTGGTTGTCATCGATATGTGCCCATCTCGGAGTGTAAACCTGCCTTGCCGGGATACCGACAGACCTGAGGGCCGCCACCAGCAGAGTTGACTCTTCCCCGCAACGTCCGGCAGAAGTCAGGACTGTTGCAAGCGGAGCGGATGTCCTTGAATCGCTCGGGCTGTATGACGCCTTTTCGTGACACCAGTGGTTTACTTCGAGAACTGCGTTGTACATAGTCATATCCCCGACAAGTGGAGCCAGTTCCTCAAAAAACACCTTCCTGCATCCATCCAGATTTTCGTTGTTCACTCTTGGAGGAAGGACAAAATGTCTCAACTCCCTTTCCGGAACAGTCTTGCCCCAAGGCATCTCATTCACGGCTTTCATAGTGTATTTACAGCACTCAAGAAAGAATTCAGGTGTCTGGTTCATTAGATCCCCCAAAGGCATATAGGCATATAGGAATTCAAGTGCCTCAGAAGTTTTCCTGTCCGTGTGAAGGCTGCCAAGCGATATGCCTGCTGCATCAAGGATCTCACTGCGTGCATCAAAATCAGATACGACTTCGCTACGGTAATCGGCATCGGATATGAAATGACCGCTGCAAGAAACCAGTGTGAAGGTCGAAAGGAAGAATGCGGATAATCTTTTCATTGCATTTATTGATATCACCGGCCTCAAATTTAGGCATTTCTCCGAAAAAAGAGCCGGCATTGCTGCCGGCTGATGAAGAGAAGCCATCTATAATATCGGAATCTCGCAGGATTATTTGTAGATTTGTAAGTTATGGTGACGGTGGAGCACAATTTCGATCTCAGCGAGCGGAACACTTTCGGAATGAAGGTGTCCTGTGACACTTTCGTGGAGTATTCATCTTCACAGGAGTTGCAGGCACTGGATTTCGACAGTCTTCCCAGGCCGTGGCTGCATATCGGGGGAGGGAGCAATCTTCTGTTCACCGGAGATTTCCACGGAACGGTGTTCCATTCGGCGATAAGGTACGTGAAGTATGTCGATATGGGCCTCGAAGAAGTGCTTCTGACCGTAGGCGCGGGAGTCGTGCTGGACAGTCTCGTGAAGGAGGTCTGTGGGTACGGTCTTTGGGGGCTGGAGAATCTTTCCCTGATTCCCGGGGAGGTCGGCGCTGCGGCCGTGCAGAATGTCGGAGCCTATGGAACCGAAATTAAGGACGTGGTGGCTGGAGTCGTCTGCTTCGATCTGGAGAAGCGGGAGAAGGTGATTATGAAGACCGCCGACTGCGCCTATGCCTATCGTGATTCTATGTTCAAGCACGAGAAGGGCCGCTACATAGTGACCAGCGTGCTTTTCCGCCTGACGAGGAAGTATTCTCCAAGGCTGGAATACAAGGGACTTTCAGAAATATTCTCGGGCCGTACGGACTTGACTCCGGGTGAGATCCGCGAGGCTGTCATCAAGATAAGAAAAGAGAAGCTCCCTGATCCGGAGGAAATCGGAAGTGCGGGAAGTTTTTTCAAGAATCCCGTCCTGAGCGGTGCACAATTTGCAAGTGTGGCCCAAGGGTATTCGACAGTCCCGCATTATATCCTTGAGGGCGGTTTCGTGAAGGTACCTGCAGCGTGGATGATAGAGCAGTGCGGATTCAAGGGGTACAGCGAAGGAAACGTGGCGGTTTATGACAGACAGCCGCTGGTGCTGGTGAATGCGACAGGATCTGCGACCCCGCAGGAAGTTATTGCTTTGGAAGGTAAAATAGTCTCATCTGTTCGGGAAAAGTTCGGAGTGGAACTTCAACCGGAGGTGGAACACATATAGGAAATGGGAAAATTCATCATAGAAGGCGGACACAAGCTCAGCGGCAGCATTGTCCCGCAGGGAGCCAAGAATGAGGCTCTTGAAGTAATCAGTGCCGTTCTACTTACCTCTGAGGAGGTCCGTATCTCCAATGTCCCTGAGATACTGGATACCAGGAACCTTATCGGACTTCTTTCTGATATGGGGGTTGACGTCACCAGGAACGGGAAGGGTGATTACACTTTCAAGGCGGAGAGAATAGACCACGACTATGTGCAGAGTGATGAATTTGTGCGCAAGTGTGCATTTATGCGCGGTTCCGTGATGGTGGTAGGCCCGCTTCTGGCACGCTTCGGTCAGGCATATTTCCCGAAACCCGGAGGAGACAAAATCGGGCGAAGGAGGGTTGACACCCATATTGACGGTTTCATCAAACTGGGGGCCGAGCTGGATGCCTCCGATCCGCACAGGGCATTCTGCCTCAAGGCGGACAGGCTGAGGGGAGCATATTTGTTGCTTGACGAGGCATCAGTCACCGGTACAGCAAACATCATAATGGCCGCAGTTCTGGCTGAGGGCGATACGACAATCTATAACGCTGCCTGCGAACCTTATGTGCAGCAGCTCTGCCGTATGCTCATCTCTATGGGTGCGAAGATTGACGGCGTGGGTTCCAACCTTATCAGGGTGAAAGGCGTGAAGACCCTTCACGGGACGACACACAGGATTCTTCCTGATATGATAGAGGTCGGATCTTTCATAGGACTTGCAGCCATAACAGGAAGCTCGCTTACGATCAAGGACGTATCCTATGATAACCTTGGCATCATCCCGGACTCCTTCAGACGCCTTGGAGTGAAGATAGAGCAGAAGGGGGATGACATTTACGTGCCTGCACAGGAAAGCTATGAAATCGAGTCCTTCCTCGACGGATCCATAATGACGCTTGCAGATGCCACCTGGCCCGGCCTCACTCCGGACTTACTGTCCGTGATGCTGGTGGTTGCAACTCAGTGCAAGGGAAGTGTCCTGATCCATCAGAAGATGTTCGAGAGCAGGCTTTTCTTCGTGGACAAGCTTATAGATATGGGTGCACAGATAATCCTGTGCGACCCTCACCGTGCAGTAGTGATAGGACACGACCACAAGTTCCAGCTCAAGGCCGGCAGAATGACGTCTCCTGATATCCGTGCGGGTATTGCGATGCTGCTTGCCGCGATGTCGGCGAAGGGTGTGTCCGAGATAGACAACATCGAGCAGGTAGATCGCGGATATGAAGACATAGAGGGACGTCTCAATGCCCTGGGAGCAAAGATAACAAGACAATAATCAATAAAATAATATGGAAAAATTCAGAATCGGAAGCGACCTGATCGGGGAGAAGGAAATCCCGGCGGACGCCCTTTATGACGTGCAGACACTGAGGTGCCTGGAGAATTTCAACATTTCACATTTTCACCTGAACGAGTATCCCAACTACCTGAAGGGGCTTGCAATCACCAAGATGGGTGCGGCTGAGGCCAACCACACGCAGGGACTCATCACGGATGAGGTATATTCTGCGATAATGCAGGCTTGCAAGGAGATATGCGAGGGAAAGCATTCCGAGGCGTTCCCTATAGATATGATACAGGGAGGTGCAGGCACGTCAACCAATATGAATGCCAACGAGGTCATAGCCAACAGGGCCCTGCAGATAATGGGGCACGAACTTGGTGACTTCAGGTATTGCTGGCCGAACGATGATGTCAACCGCAGTCAGTCCACCAACGACGCTTATCCGACAGCGGCCCACTTGGGATTGTATTTCACGCATCTGGAGCTGAAGGAACATCTTGAGGCGCTGATAAAAAGTTTCAGGACGAAGAGCAAGGAATTCGCGGGTATCCTGAAGATGGGACGTACGCAGCTTGAGGATGCAGTTCCTATGACTCTTGGACAGACATTCGGAGGCTTTGCTTCCATACTTGAAGATGAAATAAAGCATCTTGACGAGGCTGCTGCCGACTTGCTGACCATCAATATGGGAGCAACGGCGATAGGTACCGGCATCTGCTCGGAGCCGGGGTATGCAGAACTCTGCACGAAGGCCATAGCGGATATCACCGGGTGGGACATCAAACTTTCCGCTGACCTTGTGGGAGCGACTTCCGACACATCCTGCCTGGTAGGTTATTCGGCAGCGATGAAGAGACTGGCGGTCAAGGCTTCCAAGATAAGCAATGACCTGCGTCTGCTTGCTTCAGGTCCTCGCTGCGGACTCGGTGAAATAAACCTTCCGGAGAAGCAGCCCGGTTCATCCATAATGCCGGGCAAGGTCAATCCGGTCATTCCTGAGGTGATGACTCAGATATGCTACAAGGTGATGGGCAATGACGTGTGCGTGACGATGTCCGGAGAGGCAGCCCAGATGGAGCTCAATGCTATGGAGCCGGTTATGATTCAGTGCTGTTTCGAGAGTGCAGAGATACTTATGAACGGGTTCGATACGCTCCGCATCAACTGCGTGGACGGTATCACGGCCAATGCCGACAGGTGTGAGGCCTATATAAAGAACAGCATCGGTATCGTGACGGCCCTCAATCCTATCATCGGCTACAAGCATTCCACCAAGATTGCAAAGAAAGCTAAGGAAACGGGACGCGGCGTATATGATATAGTGCTTGAGGAAGGCATACTGAGCAAGGAGGAGCTTGATGAGATTCTCAAGCCGGAGAATATGATAAAGCCAGTCAAACTTGACATCAAGCCGAGAAAATAAGTTGTACCGGTATTCCGGAGCAGGCAACACGTTCGTCGTTCTGGATGGACGGGGGAGGGATGTGTCTGATTACAGAAGAAAAGAAACAGTAACAGCACTATGCTCCCGGAACGGAACGGACGGACTTATGATCCTGCTTGAATCCCGGAGATGGGATTTCCGTATGGAATTCTTCAATCCCGACGGATCCTGTGGGATGATGTGCGGCAACGGAGGCCGATGCATAACGGCTTTTGCAGCGCAGCTCGGGATTGTCCCGACCAACGGAAGGAAGTATGTGTTCGAGGCTCCTGACGGAGTGCATAGTGCGGAGATTCTCCCTGATGCGGGAACTGTCAGGACGGTCCGGCTGAAAATGAAGGAGCCTTCGGTCCCTCGTGAGGTCCCCGGAGGGTGGTTCATCGATACGGGCGCGAGACATTATGTAAGGATGGTGGAGGATGTCGAGGAGGTGGATATTATGGAAGAAGGCAGACGTTACCGTTTCTTGCCGGAGTTTGCCCCGGAAGGGGTAAACGTGGATTTCGTCCAGAAACTCTCCGACGGCTCCATAAAGTTGCGCACATTTGAAAAGGGAGTGGAAGGGGAGACCCTCGCCTGTGGAACCGGAGCCGTGGCTTCGGCCGTAGTGATGTCAATGAAGGACGGAAAATCTTACGACCCATTCAGGATGACAGTCCGCGCTAGGATTGCCGACCTTGAGGTCGAACGGTCGGGCGAAGGCACTTTCCTTACCGGGCCGGCAGAATGCCTCGGAGTCTGCGATTGATTCCATGGACAGAAAGGTTATATATATCAATACAGAGAAGACAATATGATAAAGGTTGCTATAGTAGGATACGGAAACATCGGACGTTATGCCCTGGAGGCTGTCGAGGCAGCTCCGGATATGGAATGTGTCGGTGTAGTACGCAGAAACGGCTCCGCGGAAGGTTTTCCGGAACTTGCCGGCCGCAAGGTGGTGAGGGATATCGACGAACTCGGTCACGTGGACGTGGCGATTCTGTCAACTCCTTCGCGTAAGGTTCAGGAGAATGCCCTTAAGTATCTTGCGAAAGGAATCAATACCGTCGACAGCTTCGATATCCACTCTGATATATGGAACCTCTGCTGTACCCTTGATCCGGTTGCGAAGGACAATGGCGTGACCAGCATCATCTCTTCCGGGTGGGATCCGGGCAGCGATTCTGTGATAAGAGCCCTGCTTGAAGGACTTATGCCGCAGGGGCAGACATACACCAATTTCGGACCCGGAAGGTCGATGGGACATTCAGTAGTGGCCGCTTCCAAACCTGGGGTGGTAAAGGCGCTGAGTATGACCATCCCCGCAGGGAAAGGCGTACATAACCGGGAAGTCTATGTGGAACTGGAACCTGGTGCGGACATCGAGGCGGTCCGCAAGGCAATATGCGAGGACCCATATTTTGTAAATGATCATACTACCGTACAACAGGTGCCGAGCGTGGATGCGATAGACACGCATATGCACGGAGTCAAGCTTGAGCGCAGCGGCATATCCGGAAAGACATCAGGCCAGGCAGCCGAATTCAATATGCGCATCAACAATCCAGCCCTCACGGGACAGATTCTGGTAATGGCCGCCCGTGCCTGCGTGAAGCAGAAGCCGGGTTGTTATACGATGATAGAAGTTCCTGTGATAGATTTTCTGCCGGGAGACAGGGGGGATATCGTCAGGAGGCTGGTCTAGAGAATTCCCAGACCGGAGAGAGTCTCCCTCATCACGGACACGGTTCCTTCGGTGGCCTCGCTCAAAGGTAGTCTGACTTCAGCGTTCATCAGTCCCATAAGTGCCAGTCCGGCTTTTACCGGAATAGGGTTGCTTTCCACAAAACAATTCTTGAAAAGGGGTTGAAGTCTTGCGTCAAGGGCTTCGGCGTCGTCGAAGCGTCCCTCAAGGGCGGCACGTGTCATCCCGCTTACTTCCGCGGGGGCGATGTTGGATGCCACGGATACGACACCGGCGGCTCCGTGCCTCATCATTCCGAGCGTCATATCGTCATCCCCGCTCAGCACGCTGAATCCATCAGGCGCACCGTTCAGAATTTCGATGACCTGTTCCATCTTGCCGGAGGCTTCCTTTATACCTATTATATTCGGGACGTCTTTTGCAAGTCGTATGCAGGTTGAGGCGGACATATTGGCTCCGGTGCGGCCCGGCACATTGTATATCACCACAGGCATGTCAGTGGAGGCGGCAACGGCCTTGAAATACTGATACTGCCCTTCCTGGGTAGGTTTATTGTAGAAAGGTACGACAACCAGCCAGGCATCAACTCCGTACGGAGCAAGCAGTTCCATATTCGCAAGGGTTCCCGGCACGCTGTTGGATCCGCATCCTACCAGAAGGGGTTTCCCGGCTGCGTGCCCGTGGGTGAGGCGTAGCAGGGCAACTTTCTCCTCAGCGCTCAAGGCAGGGGTCTCTCCAGTCGTGGCAAGAGGCACCAGAAAATCCGTACCGGCGTCCACCTGCCTGTCTATCAATGAAGCATAAGACTCATAATCCACTTCTCCGTCCACAAACGGGGTAACCAGCGCGGTACCGCAACCTTTCAGTTCAATCATTTCAGTATCAATTCTTTAAATTCAAATACACCCTCCAGCCCCTCTGTCATCTGCGCGGCCACTACGGCGCCCTCCGCAAAACCTTCGCGTGAAAATGCCTCGTGTGATACTTTTATCTTGTCGACTTCGGACTTGAATTTCACAACGTGTGTTCCCGGAACTTCACCCTCACGATATGAGGTTATGTCAGGCCTGGTGCCCAGACTGTCTTCGACCAAGGAGGCGAGTGCCTTTGCCGTGCCGCTCGGGGCGTCCAGTTTGTGAATGTGGTGTGTTTCTTCTATGTGAGGGACATATCCATAGCCTCTCAGCACATTTCCGATTTTCTCCACTGCAGCGAATACGGCGTTTACTCCTATCGAGAAGTTTGAGGAGTATATCATCGGTGTTCCGTTGTCCTTGAAACATCCGATGACTTCTTCCGCTATGTCGTTCCATCCGGTAGTCCCGATTACAACAGCCTTGAAATTCTCTGCCAGGAACCTGAAATTGTTCCTGAATGCGTCAGGTGTTGTGAAATCGATGCAGACACATTCACGGGCGACTGTCGGATCTATGGAGCAGACGTCCTCTGAGGCCGCTGCTATTTCGATGCCTTTCCTGAGCAGAACCCCCTCTATCATATGGCCCATCCTGCCATATCCGCTGATAACCGCTTTCATAATTCTATCCGATAAATCCCTTTTCCAAAAGCAGTTCAGCAATCTGGACCGCATTCGTTGCCGCACCCTTGCGGATATTGTCACTCACGCACCAGAGGTTGAGGCCGTTGTCAATGGACTCGTCCCTGCGTATCCTTCCTACGAACACGTCATCTTTTCCCCAGGCGAACAGAGGCATAGGATAGACATTGCCTGCAGGATCATCCTGAATGGTTACTCCCGGCATCTCCGACATCAGGCGTCTGGCTTCTTCAACGGTAAAAGGCTTCTCGAACTCGAGATTCACGGACTCGGAATGACCTCCCTGTACCGGCACGCGTACCGTAGTGGCTGTGACGGCAATGCTTTCGTCACGAAGGATCTTCCGTGTCTCGTTGACCATTTTCATTTCCTCCTTGGTATATCCGTTGTCAAGGAAACTGTCGATGTGCGGGAGCACGTTCTGGTCTATCCTGTGAGGGAATTTCATTTCGTATCCATCCTCTCCGTTCCTCTCGGCGTTCATCTGGTTGATGGCCTTGTAACCGGCACCGGTCACGCTCTGGTAGGTGCTGACCACGATTCTCTTGATGTGGAAAGCCTTGTGCAGCGGAGCGAGCGGAAGCACCATCTGGATGGTGGAGCAGTTCGGGTTTGCAATAATCATATCATCTCCGTCAACGACATCTCCGTTGATTTCAGGGACCACAAGTTTCTTTGAAGGGTCCATCCTCCAGAATGATGAGTTATCAACAACCCTGCATCCCACCTCCGCAAATTTCGGGGCAAGTTCCTCAGAGGTGCCGCCTCCTGCACTGAACAGGGCAAGGACGGGCCTTGCCGCGATAGCATCGTCGGCACTTACCACAGTCCAATCGCGTCCCTTGAAACGGACGGTTCTACCTATTGATTTCTCAGAAGCGACCGGAATAAGTTCCGTCACAGGGAAATTACGTTCTTCAAGAACTTGAAGCATTCTGGTGCCTACCAGTCCCGTGGCACCGACTACAGCTACTTTCATTTCAGAATATCGTTTAAAACACTTGATGCGGCTTGCCTTGCACCTTCTCCAGCACCTTGTATGACAAGGGGTGAAGGGTGGTAAGCGCTCTTTACTATTATTGCATTGTCCGTTCCTCTCAGCCAGTATGCTGGATGATGTTCATCAACGGTTTGCAGCCTGATGGAAGCTTTGTATCCCAGAGGGTTCGAAGTGTCCCTGGTGAGTGAAGCCACGAATCTCTGGTTGGAGGATATGCCGCCCACATTTTTCACAGGCTCTATTTCCACATCTTTCTCATCCAGACGTACTCCGGCCTCCCTGGCCAGGATGAGCAACTTGCGCAGTGCGTCCCTGCCTTCAAGGTCCTGACTCGGGTCCTTTTCCGTCAGGCCTATGGATTGTGCCTTTGCGAGGGCTTCCCCGAAAGGAAGACCCGAACTGAGTATATAGTTCAGCGTGCACGAAACGACAGCTTCTATCCCGATTATCTCGTCATCGCTGTTGGCGCTCAGCGCTATGCTCTCAAGGATAGGGAGCGCAGCTCCGACGGTGGTCTCGTATCTCAAGAACGCACCTCCCATCAGTGCCGCTTTCTTCATCCCTGCATATTCCTCATAAGGGACCGAAAGGGAACGTCTGTTCGAAGAGACGATGTTTACACCGGCTTCAAGCAGTGGTTTGTACCACTTGTATATGTCCTCGCTGTCAGTCACGTCAACGAATACGGCATTTTTTGGAGCTTTCAGGACAAGGTTCCGACAGAAGTCGGGACTTTTGCTGTCAACTTGCTCCACTATGTGGAGGACCTTGCCGCTGCTGGCCTTGATGGAAGCAGCTGTCTTTTCTATCATCTCCCGCAGGGCGGTACCGACGGCACCCTTCCCCGCTATATACAGATTCCTGACATTTGATTCCTCCAGCACGAAGAACTCCTTGTGCAGGGCTTTCAGTGCTTCCACTTCAATCCCTTCAGGTACACGTACCAGTACGCATCCCTCTTCAAAACGAATATCAGGATTGTCTATACAGCAGCGCTGAAGCACTGCCTGAATCTTGCTGGATGTTTCACCCCTGTCGAACGGATGGTCCGCAACCAGGCACAATGTGCATTCGGACCTGGTTATACCAGCCCATACGGATTGTGTCGGTTTGTCCTTTATGAGGCTTCCCGAATTCCTGCGGTCGAAGGTGTTCCTGACAGTGATACCTATCCCGGACTGCTTCGCCGGCTCTACCGTAGGAGGATACAGGACCTTGGCTCCGTGCTCTGCAAGCCTCCAGGCGGCATCGTAAGTCAGATATGGTATGGTCTCGGCCTGGGGAACTTCCTTCGGATTGGCCGTCATTATACCCGGGACGTCTGTCCATATCTCCAGTTTTGACGCTTCGGTAGCTGCTGCGAAGATGGCGGCGCTGTAGTCAGAACCGCCTCTGCCGAGGGTTGTGACGTTTCCGTCCTTGTCGGAGGCAATGAATCCAGGTGCGACGAGGATGCGTTCGGAACAGGATTCAATACATTTTCGTATGTTGTCGAAGGATTTCGGCAGGTCGTCTTTGATGATCAGTTTCCTCGAGTCGATCCAGCGTACGGAGTATCCGTCGCAGGCGAGTTTTTCCGCCAGGATATTCGTTGACAGGATTTCCCCATAGGATTCCACGCAGCTGTCGCAGTCCGCAATCAATCTGAAAGTATCAGCGCAGTCATCGAGCGCTTTCTGCCTTTCCTTTCCGGTGAACAGCCTCCTTATGATGGCCTCGTGCCTGTCTCTCAGGCCTTCTAGCAAGCTCTTGTCTCCTTTGGCTGCCTGCAGCAGTGAATCGGTACAGCCGCTTATGGCCGAACTTACCAGAATTACCCTGTCGTCCAGGGACGCGTCCGTCACTATATCAAGAACTCTTGACATATTTGTCGCGTCAGCGACGGAAGAACCTCCGAATTTAAGGACCTGCATATTATCTGTATTTTTCGTACTCAGGCATTGCAAGCTCCGAATTGAAGTCCGAGAAGGACTTGTCATCGTTCGGGCAGATCATCAGTACATCATCAGTGTCAACGACGATGAAATTTTTCAGTCCCTTGATTGCAATGAGTTTGCCGTCATTCCTTGAAGAGACTATGGTGTCTTTTGTTTCCTTGATGATTCGACCGCCGTTTATTTTGAGAGCGTTGCCGTCGGCATCACGTTCAGAAACGTAGTCATAAAGTGACTCCCAGTTGCTGATGTCCGCCCATTTGAAGCTGGCCGGATAGACCCAGACATTGTCGGATTTCTCCATCACTGCATAATCAATTGACAGTGTAGGGCTGTTTGAATAGACTTTCTCGAGGAATTTTCTTTCACCTCCGGTGTTGAGTTCCTTCTCCCATCCCTTCCATAGACTGGTCACCTCAGGAGCGAAATTCTCGAGACTGTTCCTGATGATGTCAGCCTTCCAGATGAAGATGCCGGAGTTCCACAGGAATTCGCCGCTCTTGAAGAAAACGTCCGCAAGATCGCTATCAGGCTTTTCCGTGAATGTCTTCACCTGGACCGGATCTCCCATTTTGATTTCGGTGTCGGCCATCTGTATGTATCCGAAATTAGTCTCGGCGCTCGTCGGTACCACTCCGAGGGTGATAAGCACGTTGTTGTCGGCAGCGTAGCCGAGAGCATTCTCGATAGTCTGCTCGAAAAGGTGAAGATTCTCGATAATGTGGTCGGCAGGGGTCGATATCATCACTGCGTCAGGATCCCTGCGCAGAAGCTTGTATGTTGCGAAAGCGATTGACGGGGCCGTCTGCTTACCGAACGGTTCGAGCAGGAGATTGTTCTCCTCCAGCTCCGGGATTTCCTCCCTTACCAGAGCGGCGAACCTGTCCAAGGTTACGACCAGAATGTTGTCTGACGGTACAATCCTCGCCATCCTTTCATAGGTCATCCTGAGGAATGATTTGCCTGTCGCGCTGAAGTGGAGAAACTGTTTCGGCCTGTCTTCCCTGCTGACGGGCCAGAATCTTGACCCGCCGCCACCGGCAAGAATAACACAATAGTTATGATTAATCATATATCGGAACAAATGCTTTTGGGTAATATTCAATTTCAGTCCTGTCTCTGTGAAAGACCACCGTAATCACGTCGAGACAAACCTCGAGATCCTCCGGCAGCTTCCTGCGGGCTGCTCCATTCAAGTATGCGAGGGCGCACTTGACCATCCTGTTTCTCTTTACTCCGTTCACGTTCACCTCCGGGTCCGCCACGGCAGGTGCCGTACGGCTTTTGACTTCCACGAAATGAAGTTCATTCCCCAGCAGGGAAACGATATCCGTTTCCAGATGTCCTTTCCTCCAATTCCTCTCCACGACCGTGTGCCCCAGTCCTGTCAAATACAGGCAAGCTTCGTCCTCTCCCTTCCTGCCCGTCTTCTGCCTGTCACTCTTCATCAAAATTCAACTATAGTCACTCCGGAACCACCGTTCCGTATATCTTCATCCTTAACTGTCCTGACCCCTGGGATTGTCCTGAGGTATTTCTGTATCTCTTCGTGCAGTACTCCGGTTCCTTTCCCGTGTATGATTCGCACCGTGCCTACGTTGACCATGATTGCGTCGTCAATATAATGAGTCACGATGTCCAGGGCATCGGAAAGCCTTTCCCCGCGGATGTCAAGTTCGGGGGAGAACTGCAATTTCCGTTCCGTAATCGAATGGTCGACCGTTTGTATCTTCGGTTTGAACACTTTTCGCGACATCTCCCTGAACTCGTTGGAAGATATCCTTTCAACTCTGCCCGGAGCCATCGTACTGCTTATGTTCCCTATTATAACGGTCACTGATTTTGAGGACACCTTCGATACCTCGCCTACAAGACCGTTGTCCTTGACCCGTACCTTTTCTCCGACTTTCAGAGGAGACACTTTCTGCTGTTCCTGAGGAGTCTGGACTTTTTTCTTCTTTTGCAGAAGGGCAATCTTGTGGTCGATATATTCATCCTGAACGGCCTGCTGCCTGGTCTTTTTCTGCTCTATCGCCGAAAGGAAACCCTGCAGTTCGGCACGGGCCTCTCTGGTTCGTGTCTTGTCGGCCTGGGATTCCTTTATGACGCGTATCGTCTTCTCGACCTGGCTGCCCGCGCCCCTGACTATGTCCTCAGCCTGTTTGCGGGCCTCTTCAAGGATGGCTTTCTTCTGGCTGCGTATATCTTCAAGCTCCTGCTCGTATTTCTGAGTCAGCCCTTCAAGATTCTTGTCGGCGTGCTTTACTTTCTGGAGCTTTTCGTCCAGGGCCCTCCGGTTGCGCGCTATACGCCGGAGATTCTTTTCAATCCCCACGAACTCCTCTCCTGCCCGTGATTCGGCATCCTTGACTATTGATTCCGGAAGCCTCATCTTGCGTGCCAGCTCGAACGCGAACGAATTGCCTGGAAGCCCTATCTGCAGTTGGAAAAGCGGCTCTATTCTCGATGCGTCGTACAGCATCGCACCGTTGACGACGGAAGTCTCGGAGGACGTTGCGTAAAGCTTGAGGTTGGTGTAATGGGTGGTGATGACACCGTACACGCCTCTCTTGTCTATTTCGCTCAATATAGCTTCCGCGATGGCTCCTCCGGCTGCCGGCTCGGTGCCCGCGCCGAATTCGTCTATGAGTACGAGAGTTTCCCCGTCCGCACAAGCCAGCATATCCCTCATATCGGAGAGGAAGGAGCTGTAGGTACTGAGATCGTTTTCCAGGGACTGGTCATCTCCTATGCTCACAACAATCCGTTTGAATACCGGAAGTTCCGAACTCTCGGAGGTCGGTACAAGCATTCCCCACTGGAACATATACTGGAGAAGACCCACGGTCTTGAGGCAAACGGACTTGCCTCCGGCATTGGGGCCCGAGATGAGAAGTATCCTTTTCTGCGGTGTGAGCGTCACAGTCAACGGACACATTTCCTTCCCTTCACGCTTGAGGGCCTTCTCAAGAAGCGGATGGCGCGCTTTCCTCAGGTCCAGCCTGCCGTCCTTGGACACCACCGGCATCCCGGCAATGAAATCCAACGCCGTCTGGGCCTTGGCCATCAGGAAGTCCATCTCCCCGATGAAGGCTGCCGATGCCATAAGGTCCGGCACATAAGGGCGCAGGAACTCGCTGAATTCATAGAGGATCTTTGCGATTTCGCGGGTTTCCGCGAAATGTAGCTCGCTTATCTCGTTCTCGAGCTCGATGATTTCGGCAGGCTCGATGAATGTTGTCTTCCCTGATGCGGATTCATCGTACACGAATCCGGAAATCTTCCTTTTGCCGGCACTGCTTACAGGAATCAGGAATTTGCCGTCACGGATGGTAACGGATGCCCCTTCATCGACTATGCCGTCCTCCTGTGCCTTCTTGAGGATGGCTCCGGCCCTTTTGGACAAGGCGCTCTCCTTGTCACGAAGGGACTTCCGGATACTGAACAGCTGGTCGGATGCGGAATCCTTGATTTCCCCGTATTTGTCCAGAATCGTTTCAATCCTCCGGGTTATCTCCGGGAAAGTTGATACGGGGGATGAAAGTTTCTTGAGATTCGGATAGACGCCGTCCTTTATCCCTGCGAAAAAATTCACGACCTTCCTGGTCGTATCCATCAGTGTCTTGAGCTTGGCTATGGAAAGGGCGTCAAGGCTGTATCCTTCCTGCTGCAACGGTTCGAGGAATGGGAGTGCGTCGATATATCCTGTGGTCGGGAAATTATCCTCGAACATCAGAATCAACCTCATTTCGTCCGTCAGCAGAAGCCTCGTCCTTATGATGAACTCATCCGTGGACAGTTTCTCTCCGGCCACGCGCTCTGCGGCGTAGTCGGTCATACAGCGGTTCGAAATGATCTCGCGTATCTTGTCGAACCCCAGCTTGGATTCAAGCCTGTCTTCTGTCCTGAACTCTTCCACTTATTCTTTGCTTTCTTCGTCCGTGCCTCCGAGGAGCAGTTTGAGTACGTTGGAACTTTTGACCTGTGTCACCTTCCCTTCGTGCACGAAAGAAATCTTTCCTGTCTGTTCGCTGACCACTATCACGTCTGCATCACAGGTTTCGGCGAGACCGATGGCGGCCTTATGCCTCATTCCGTATGAAGCGGGGATGTCCGCCCTGTCCGTAATCGGGAGCGTGCATCTGGCAGCCATTATCCTGTCGTTGTCTATGATCATTGCTCCGTCGTGGAGCGGTGAATTCTTGAAGAAAATATTCATAATGAGCCTTTTGCTCACTATTGCGTCCACTTCGTCCCCCGTTGACATTATCTCCTCTATCGTGTCGTGATGCCTTACAACAATCAGAGCCCCCGTTTTCTGTTCCGACATCTCCTTGCAGGCTTCGGCTATTTCCTTGATGGCTCTGCCGCCCATATTCGACGATTTCTGGTTGAGTATCTTCTCGAGGATGAAGTTTTTGCCCTTCTCTATTCCGGCATTGTGCCCGAAATTGTTGAGGAACCTGCGTATCTCAGGTTGGAATATTACTATCAGCGCAATCACGCCGACGTCCAGCACCGTTCCCATCAGCGCAGACATCATCTTCATATTGAGCGCTACGGCCAGCACCCGGATGATGAGAAGGATGATAATAGCGATGAAAATGTTCATCGCGGACGATCCCCTGATCCACCGGAAAATCACGAAGATGATAGCGGCCACCATAAGGATGTCGAGTATGTCCACGAAGGACCAGTTGAGAAAACCGAACATATCCAAAACCATAACCTACAAATATACTCATTTTCTTCTTCAATACACGTATCCGGATATTGGTCTGTGAAAATATTGTAAATCAGTTCTTTGTAATTTGGGAAATAATTAGTACATTTGCAGCCCGCAAAATTGCGGAGATACTAATAAAGTATTGATAAACAATTAATTAATTAAACCAATGCCTGGATTAATTGGAAAGAAAATCGGAATGACTTCCGTTTTCGGTGCCGATGGTAAGAATATACCATGCACCGTTATCGAGGCTGGTCCGTGCGTTGTCACGCAGTTGCGTACAGTAGAGAAAGATGGTTATGCCGCTGTACAGCTTGCCTATGACGAAACAACAGAAAAGCACGCCAGCGCGCCTCTGATGGGGCATTTCAAAAAGGCAGGAACCACTCCTCACAAGAAACTCGTCGAGTTCAAGGCGGATTTCTCAAGAGAGCTGAACCTGGGCGATGTCATCACAGTTGACGAAATCCTCAAGGATGGAGTCGAGTTCATTGACGTTGTCGGTACTTCAAAAGGTAAGGGTTTCCAGGGCGTTGTTCACCGTTACGGATTCGCCGGTGTAGGCGGACAGACTCACGGTCAGCACAATCGTCTTCGTCACCCCGGTTCAATGGGTGCATCTTCATGGCCTTCACGCGTTCTTCCTGGAATGCGTATGGGCGGCCATATGGGAGATGAGCGCGTAAAGGTATTCAACCTCCGCGTCGTAAAGGTCATCCCTGAGAACAACATCGTAGTTGTCAAAGGTTCCGTTCCGGGAGCCAGAGGTTCATATGTAATACTGGAGGCATAGAGTTATGAAACAGTTGTCAGTTTTGAAAATCGACGGAACAGATTCCGGAAAGAAAGTAACTCTTGATGCGAACGTCTTCGGCATCCAGCCGAACGATCACGCCATCTATCTTGACGTAGTTCAGTATCTTGCCAACCAGCGTCACGGTAATTCCAAGACCAAGGACCGCAGCGAGATCGCGCACAGTACAAAGAAGCTCGGTCGCCAGAAGGGCGGCGGCGGTGCACGTCACGGTTCTCTCAAGGCCAACATCTTCGTTGGAGGCGGCCGTGTATTCGGACCGGTTCCACGCTTCTACCATAACAAGTTGAACAAGAAGCTCAAGAAGCTCGCGCGCATCTCAGCCCTTTCATACAAGGCACAGGAGAACGCAATCGTATTCGTTGAGCCGTTCACTATGGATGCTCCTAAGACAAAGGAATTCCAGCAGATCCTGACCAACATCAAGGCAGGTTCACGCAAGGTTCTCTTCGTCCTTCCGGAGAATTCGGACAATATCTATCTTTCATCACGCAACCTTCCTGAGGTGAATGTCATAACTGTTGACGAAATCAACACATACGCCATCATGAATTCAAATTCAATGGTTCTCGTAGACGGTGTACAGGACATCCTTTCAGAGAGATGCCAGCGCTAACAAGTCAAGAAGATGGGAATTATAATTAAGCCAATAGTAACAGAGAAGTTGACGGCTCAGGGCGAAAAGTTGAACCGTTATGGCTTTATCGTAGATCGTAATGCCAACAAACTTCAGATAAAGGAAGCGATTGAGAAGATGTACGGTGTCTCCGTCGCAGATGTCAATACAGTCAATTATTTCGGCAAGAGAAAATCACGCTACACAAAGGCAGGTCTTCTCCGCGGCCGTATGAATCACTTCAAGAAGGCATACATCAGCCTTGCAGGTGAGGATAAGATTGATTTCTACGCTAATATTTAAGGAGGTTTAGACAATGGCTGTTAAGAAATTCAAACCGGTAACTCCGGGTCAAAGGAACAAGGTTATCAGCACATTTGCTGAAATCACCACCAACAAACCACAGAAATCATTGTTGGAGCCTCTCAAGAGCACTGGCGGACGTAACAATACAGGTCAGATGACCGTACGTTACATCGGTGGCGGTCACAAGAAGATGTACCGTATCATCGACTTCCGTCGTGACAAGGACGAATGCACTGCAAAGGTTCTTACCATCGAATACGATCCTAACCGCAGCGCACGTATCGCCCTCGTACAATACGAAGATGGAGAGAAGAGATATATCATCGCTCCTGACGGAATCAAGGTTGGACAGGTTATCGCATCCGGTAGCGGAGTTGCTCCGGAAGTGGGTAACGCTCTTCCTCTGAGTGAAATTCCAGTTGGTACACTCGTTCACAATATCGAGCTCCGTCCCGGACAGGGTGCCGCAATGGCACGTTCTGCCGGTACGTTCGCCCAGCTCGCTGCACGTGAAGGGAACCACGCCGTTCTCCGCCTGCCTTCAGGAGAGACACGTATGGTCCTCGTTTCTTGCCGCGCAACTGTGGGCACTGTATCAAATCCAGAGCACAATCTGGAGTCTGACGGAAAGGCCGGCCGTCGCAGATGGCTCGGCAGGCGCCCTCACAACCGCGGTGTTGTTATGAACCCTGTAGATCACCCGATGGGTGGTGGTGAAGGCCGTGCATCCGGTGGACATCCACGTTCACGTAAGGGCTTGCCAGCTAAGGGATACAAGACACGTAATCCTAAGGCTTCCTCAAACAAGTTCATTATCGAGAGAAGAAAGAAATAACAGGAATTAAACTTTAGAGATTATGAGTCGTTCATTAAGAAAAGGTCCATACATCCAGGAAGCCCTGGAGAAGAAGATTCTTGCTATGAATGATGGTAGCAAGAAAAAAGAGGTGGTCAAGACCTGGTCACGCGCCAGCATGATTTCACCTGACTTCATCGGCCACACGATCGCAGTTCATAACGGAAACAAGTTTATTCCTGTATATGTAACTGAGCAGATGGTAGGTCACAAACTCGGCGAATTTGCGCCAACACGTACATTCAAAGGCCACTCTGGCAACAACAAGTAATAAGGAGATAAAGAAATGGGAGCTCGTAAAAGACTTATGGCCGAAAAGCTCAAGGCAGCTAAGAAGACCACAGCTATTGCTAAGCTGAATGATGTTCCAACATCTCCGCGCAAGATGCGTCTTGTTGCTGACACAGTCAGAGGTGTTGAAGTAAACCGTGCACTCGATCTTTTGAAATTCTCAAAGAGAGAGGCATCCATCCGTCTTGAGAAACTTCTCCGCAGCGCTATTGCCAACTGGGAAGCAAAGAATCAGGACAAGAGTAAAGAACTGGACAATGGTAATGTATATGTCAAGACGATTATGGTTGACGAGGGTCGCACCCTCAAGCGTATCCGTCCTTGCCCTCAGGGTAGAGCCGGCCGTATCCGTAAGCGTTCCAACCACGTTACCATCATCCTTGATGTAAAACAACCGGTAGAGAACAAGTAATATGGGACAGAAAACAAATCCTATCAGCAACAGAATCGGTATCACCCGTGGTTGGGACTCTAACTGGTGTGGTGGTAACTATGCAGAGAAGATTGCGGAAGATTATGAAATCCGCAAATATCTCACAAGCCGTCTTTCCAAGGCCAGTCTCAGCAGGATTGTGATTGAGAGGACTCTCAAGCTCATCACTGTCACAATCTATGCAGCACGTCCTGGTTTCATCATCGGAAAGGGTGGCGCAGAAGTTGACAAACTCAAGGAGGAACTCAAGAAGGTCACAAAGAAGGACGTACAGATCAATATCTACGAGGTTAAGCGTCCTGAGGTTGACGCTTGCATCGTAGCAGATTCCATCGCTCGTCAGATCGAGGGCCGCGTAAGTTACCGCAGGGCCATCAAGATGGCTGTAGCCAACACGATGAGAGTAGGTGCAGAGGGTATCAAGATTCAGATTAGCGGCCGCGTAGGTGGTGCTGAAATGGCTCGTAGCGAAATGTTCAAGGAAGGTCGTACACCTCTCCATACATTCCGTGCCGATATCGACTATGCGCTTGCAGAAGC
>JAZUKB010000040.1:0-61132 GCA_045643085.1 Candidatus Cryptobacteroides sp. | reverse complement strand
CTTCCGCCGGTCGCCGGCAGAGTATTGCTACTCCCCGCTGCCCCTCGACTTGCATGTGTTAAGCCTGCCGCTAGCGTTCATCCTGAGCCAGGATCAAACTCTTCTTTGTATATTTCTTATACTTCTAGCTCGATCCCTGGCAATTTTTAATTCGTTCAGAATTAACGTTCTCAATTAATTAAATTATCGGTACTTGCTTGTACTTTCCTCTCAATATTATCAAAGATCCTTTCGTTTCCTTGGAAACGGGCTGCAAAGATAACTACTTTTTGATTTCCACCAAACTTTTTTTTGATTATTTTTGACTGTTCCTGATAATTACTGAATATTTGGACCTCCGGGCGCGTTTTTGTGTAACTTTGTGATAAGATTATGAAAGAAGACGTATCACTGATTGATCTATTCCTGGTTTTCTCCAAGATTGGAGCTTTCACCATCGGGGGAGGGTACGCAATGATACCCGTCATAGAAAAGGAAGTGGCGGAACGTGGATGGATTCCCGGGAAGGATATTCCAGAAATCGTTGTCCTCGCCCAGAGCGCTCCCGGACTTCTGGCCGTCAATATGTCCATTTACGCCGGATACAGGATACGGGGAGTCAAGGGAAGCATCGCGGCAACGCTCGGGGCTGTGATGCCGTCGTTCCTGGTGATACTGCTGATTGCTGCATTCTTCACTACAATCAAAGACAATCCTATCTATATTAAGGTATTCAGGGCAGTACGTCCTGTAACGATAGCCTTGATACTGACACCGATGATAAATATGGTCAGGAAAGGAGAAAAGAACTGGTGGACGATAGCACTTACCGCAGGGACTCTGCTGTCCGTAGCGGTATTGTCCATATCTCCGGTACTGGTAATATTGACGGTGCTTGTCACGGCAACGGCAATCTGCCTGGTTAGAAAAGGGAGGGATAAGTGATGGGAGTAATCTGGGATCTTTTCATTTCCTTCTTCGTAATAGGCCTGCTCAATTTCGGAGGGGGAGGAGCAATGATTTCCCTTATCCAGACACAGGTAGTCACGGTACATCACTGGATCACGGAAGATGCCTTCACAAACATCATAGCCGTATCACAGACAACGCCGGGGCCTATAGGTATCAACTGCGCCACATACGTGGGGTACGAAGTAGGCGGCGTAGCGGGATCCGCGGTAGCCACTTTCGCCGTCATACTGCCTTCATTTCTAATTTTTCTTGCCCTGGTGAAATTTTATTCAAAGTTCAGAGAAACCCGGTCATTCAAAAATGTAATGAGAACTATGAGGCCCGTCGTGGCCGGACTCATCGGGGCCGCCGCCCTGATTCTGATGTTCCATTTCAACTGGGATGGAACTGCATCTCATATAAATGTGATTGAGGAGAATTTCCCGGATTGGAAAAGCTGGGCCCTGTTTGCGGCGTCAATGGTGCTTTCTTTGTGGAAAAAGACCAGCCCCATACTGATTATTCTGGCCGCTGCCGCATTGGGATTGGTGATATACTGAATCAATAAGCCCCTGTCTCACGACAGGGGCCTAAAGATTCTAACCTAAAATTTAACCTATGAAAAAACTATTCGGTTAAATCTATTTTCAATTTGCGTGCCAAACATTCAAGTTTACCCATAATTTCTTCTGTCTGGATGTCGGTATACTTCACGAAACTGTTGTCCTCAAGTTTTCCTATCGCGGCAATCATCTCCTCGTCGTTCCGATATGTAGCTTTGCGGAAAGCGTTGTCGTAATCCCTCTGGCGTGTGCTGCGCACCTGTTCGCGAATGAATTTCTGTATTCGGATCTCCTCATTCAGAACCTTCTCCCAATCGGATGAGGAGAGCCTCTCCACCTTGAGAACATAACAAAGAGACAGATAGGCGTGCCTCAACTTATCGACAGGATAACGCTTCCATACATCGTTGTATCTCCTATGTATGTCGTTCCAACTGTTGAGCCTGCCCTCACGGATGTCCGAACGTATTCTGTCAAAATCGGCCACCGGCATCAACTGCCCGCCGAGATTGATCCATTCTTTCTGCCGTCGACTCAGACAGAGGTCCGACACGGATTCAGGACTCTGCCCGGGATTGGCATCCAGGTAATTCAAAACATTTGTCACGGCATAGTGCAACAGCATATCTCCATATGCCTGGTATGCCTTCCGCACATTCAGTATCCGGACTTTCCTGCGGCCCTTTTCCATATTTTCGCCGAAGACCTCAAGGGTATCTACGACGGCAGGATCTCCGCAGAGCAAGTCAGCTCCGATAGACCTCAACTGCTTGTCCTTGAGCTTCTCCACACTGCGCCCCTCCGAAAGGCACCAGGCCTTCGCCGTCCATATTTCCAATAATTTCCGGGCAGCAATCGCCTCTTCCATACTGTCCGGGGCAAAGGCATCGAATTCTATGTTCTGGGACTTTGTCTTGCGCACGTCCCTGGTCTGATACTTCCAGTTGTTCCTGCACAGGGCATACATATTGTCCGTCCACCAGAATGCCGGCTTGACCATAAGTTCCCCGTCCTTCGGATTATCGAATACGAGACAGAAAGGAAGCTTTATGTCCATCTCGAAAGGGTAGGCCCCTTTTGAGAGAAGCGTGAAGCTGGCGAATCGGCTTGAATGCTTGACAGAGGAGCACAGACCCGGCCAGAAGCCTCTCCCGGCAACTATTTCGTTGTCATTGGAGCGTGAATTGTGGTTTGAGCCCACAGTAGCTCCCGCGGCCATATTGCTCTGCCCCATAACAACGGACGCAATGAGGAAGGAATTGTTGTGATGCTGCTCGTGAGCCGGGAAAATAAGGTTGTTCAACACCTCGCAGCAGGAAATGGTACTGTTGTCGCCGAGGATGGAATTAATAACTCTCGCCCCGTATTTCAGGTTTGAGTTGTTGCCCACAACGAATTTCACCGCCGTACAATTGTAGAAAATGCGGCATCCGTACCCCACTATTCCGTTGACAAGGATGACGCCCTCCCCTATTTGAGACGGCTCCTTGTCCGAAGAATTGATTGTGATATTCTTGAGCTTGCTCGCTCCCTTGATATAGCAGCAGTCTCCAATCTTTGCGTCCTTCAAGATTGCCGACGTCTTTATCACGCACCCTTCTCCTACCGTACCATAATAGCCGCGATGGCTGTCGATATGGTTCTGCGTTATCTCTCTCAATCGCTTCTGCAATGGAGCGTCATCAATATATTTCGCCCACATATATGCATCCGCCGTTATCATACCGTCGAACGGATATACGCCACGACATCCCGTCTCGTTCATCACATCAAGAACGACTCTCCCCTTCTCATCCTCACCGTCCTTGACCACTCCGTTTCCGAACTTTGCATGGTCGGTGCACGACATCTCGTGGATGTTGAACAACATACACCTGTCTCCGATGATATAATGGGAGAGATAATGCACGTCGTGTATCGCACAGTCATTTCCGATGTCGCAGGAATGTATCGAAGAATTCGTAATACCCACAGGAAGTCGAAGGTCATGGTACTGCAGTCCGGCATCAATCACCCTTCCAATCCTGACCGTTCCGTAGAACCTGTTGTTCTTCAGCATCCCCGGATTGAACTCATCTGTGACCCACAGGGTATCCCAACTGGACGCAGTGTTGCTGTTCTTGACGAGCCTTTCTATCTCCTCATTCTTCAGGTGTCTCCAGCCGCCCTTGGGAACACGTACCTGACGGTTCCTGATATAATATTTATCCTCGCCTGCAGGAAGGAATTTCGGATCGATCCACCCGTTGATGAGCTTCTCCGAAGGCAGTAAAGTCACTCTTTCCATAAAGGGTTATTCTGTTACCAGCTTGATGCTAATGATCTTGACTTCGCTCACCGGTCTGTCACGCAGATCCGTTTCGACCGCAGCGATCTTGTCGACTGTCGCAAGACCTTCAAGCGTCTCGCCGAATACCGTATAATCACCGTCGAGCTGGGCACAGGCATTTTCATCCTGTACGATGTAGAATTGTGAGCCTGAGGATTCTTTCATCGGGTTGGCGGCATCACCCCTGCGTGCAGCGGCAAGCGCACCCTTGATATGGCGATACTCCGGAACGAATTCCGCCGGGATAGTATATCCGGGACCACCGGTTCCGTACCTGTCAGCCATTGAAGGATCCTTCGTAAGAGGATCTCCTGTCTGAATCATAAATCCGTTTATCACCCTATGGAAGAGGATTCCGTCATAGAATCCCGAGAGAGCGAGTTTGCAGAAATTGTCCCTGTGTTTAGGGGTCTGCTCATAAAGCTTGACCCTTATGGTACCAAGATTTGTAACGATGTCGAAAACCGGTTCTGCCGGCAATTGTGATACTTGTTCCATAATTTCTTCTTCATTTACAGCAGGAGCATCTTCCTCTCCGGCCGCTTCGTTGTTGTTCTTCTGATTGTTGTTGGCGCAGGATACCATTGCAAGTACCGCTGCAAGTGTAAAAAATACCTTTTTCATATTTTGCTTGACTTGATTTCTTTCCAGATGAAATACCCGTAGCTGGCAAGCAGGAGCGTACCGAACGCCATCTGTAACCAGGACTGTTCAAAAATCCTGCCGAATACATCGTACAATTTCCAATATGCCGCTGTGATGACGACAAAGAGGAATATGGCCCTTAGGTCGTAATGTATAGGATATTTGTGATGGCCGATCAGAGCGCTAAGGATCATTGCGACACCATAACCGGCGAAACCACCCCAGGCGCAGGCCCAGTATCCGATTTTTGGCACGAATGCCACGTTGATGCCTATCATAACGGCAACAGCGACTGTGTTCATCACCGCTCCCCACCAGGTCTGGTCCGTAAGTTTGTACCAGAACGACAGGTTGAAATAGACGCCCATGAACAGTACCGCAATCATAACAACAGGAACCACGTCCAGTCCTTCCCAATAGCCCCTTCCGAGAATATATTTCAGCACAGGCATATAGAATATCACTGCAAGGAATGCGAGAAGGGAGAAAATGATGAACCATTTCATCCCGTCTGCAAGAGTCCTGTCATTGTCCTTCCCCTTTGCTTCTCCGAACACAATCGGTTCGTATGCATATCTGAAAGCCTGGACAAGCATCGACATTATCATAGCAATCTTCACGCAGGCTCCATAGATACCGAGTTGTATACGTCCATCCTTCCCCGGCATAAGCTCAGGCAGCAGGATCTTGTCGGCCACCTGGTTCATCACTCCGACCACGGACATCAGCAGCAGGGGCCAGGTGTATTTGAGCATCCTGCGGCAAAGACGGGTGTCAAACTGCACTTTCAGTCCTGTCATCTCCGGGATGAAGGCCAAGGTAACACAAGCCGTGCAGAACAGATTGATGAAGAATATGAAGCCTACACCATAGTCAAACCGGATGAAGGTCTGCTCCAGCGCCGGGTATCTGCCGAAGAATTTCGGAAGCACCAGGAATGCCAGCAGATTCAGTATGATGCTGACGAATATATATGTCATCTTCAGGCTCAAGAACTTGAGTGGGCGCCTCTGCTGACGCAGCCTGACAAACATTATGGCCTGGAATGCATCCAACGCAGTGATTACCGCGAAACATCCTATGTATTCCGGATGAAGATCATAACCCAAGAATGAAGATATGGGCCTCAGGAAACAGAAAACAACCAGTAGGAACAACACACCTACCGACCCTACCATCTTGAGGGCCGTGGAATACACCTTTTCCGGATCCTCCCCCTCCTTGTTCGCAAAACGGAAGAATGTGGTTTCCATACCGAAGGTAAGGAAAGCCAGGAGCAGGGCCGTCCACGCGTACAGGTTGGACACGATTCCGTATCCTCCGCTTTCCATAGGGATGACCCTGGTGTGAAGAATCACAAGCAGGTAGTTCAGAAATCTGCCTACTATCGAACTCAGACCGTAAATGGCTGTATCCTTGGCCAGTGACTTGAGATTCATATCTGCAAATATAACAAAAATGGCTGCGAATCCGCAGCCATTTCACTGTATTCGAGAATAATGGAAACTAGTCGGTAAGAGAGAATCTCTTCGTAACGACAACCTTTGCTTCCTTGTCCTCGGCGGCGATTGCCTCCTTGACAGTCTTCTTGTCATCGCTCATCTGGTACTCCTGCTCCTCAAGAGTATTCTCCTTGAGGAACTTCTGTACACGGCCCTTCGCGATGTTCTCTATCATACCGGGATTGAGGTTTGCAGCCTTCTCCGCTCCGACCGTCTTGATGATCTCGCGAGCCTGTGCGGCCTGCTCAGGAGTGAGCCAACCCTTTGCGGTATTGGACTCGATATGATCTTCTGAATCAACGTGTGCAGGGTTGATGCCGGCCTTCTTGAGGGCAGCCTCTACTGCCTTGAGAACCTGCTCTTCCTTTGTCTTCTCGACTGCGACCTTGTACTCTTCGTCAAGAACTTCCTTAGGGCAGCTTTCAGCTGAGATGGCTACAGGGTTCATTGAAGCGACCTGCATAACCACGCCCTTGGCAAGTTCCTCGGAAACAGGCTTGTTGAAACCTACGAGAGCACCGAGCTTTCCGTTGAGCTTATGTACATACTGATATACGAACGGAGCCTCGACACAAGCATAATATGCGAGAACGTGCTTCTCACCTGTCTTGCCGGTCTGAGCTTCCACTGCCTCCTCTACGGTGAATCCGTCCTGCATCTTGCAGGCCTTCAGACCGTCGAGGTCAGCAGGACAATTTGCGATTGCAACATCAGCGATAGCTTCTGCAAGTGTCTGGAATGCCTCATTGCGTGAAACGAAGTCAGTCTCACAACCAAGACATACAAGGATTGCCTTGTTGCCCTGTACCCTTGCCTTGACTGCTCCTTCGGAAGTCTCGCGGTCAGCCCTCTTGGCTGCAACCAGCTTGCCCTTCTCACGGATGATGTTGATGGCCTTGTCGAAGTCGCCTGCGGCTTCCTCAAGAGCCTTCTTGCAATCCATCATACCCGCTGAAGTCATTTTACGTAACTTCATTACGTCTGCTGCGGTAATTGCCATAGCTTGTATTTCTTTTTTAACGTTAAACAAATGGGGGATTATTCAGCTGCCTGCTCAGTCTCTGCCTCTACGTCAACCTGCTGGGCACCCTTGCGTGCGCGGAGCTTCTTGGTCGTGGTGCGGGCTGCTGCATCTGAATCAGCCTCTTCCGGAGTCTCCTTGTCCTTCTCGAGCTTGCGCTCCTCAAGACCTTCCTGAATAGCTGCACAAAGTACGTTCAAAACGCACTCGATAGACTTGGTAGCATCGTCATTAGCCGGAATCACATAATCAATCGGGGAAGGATCGCAACATGTATCAACCATTGCGAATACCGGAATATTAAGACGATTTGCTTCCTTGACTGCGTTGGCTTCCTTCTGGACGTCAACGATGAAAAGTGCTGAAGGGAGGCGGCTCATGTCACGGATGGAGCCGAGGTTCTTCTCGAGCTTCTCTCTCTGACGGTCAACCTGGAGACGCTCACGCTTTGCAAGCTTGTCAAAGGTTCCGTCCTCCTTCATCTTGTCTATTGTGCCCATCTTCTTGATGGCCTTGCGGATCGTAGGGAAGTTGGTAAGCATACCACCTGCCCAGCGCTCTGTAACTGAAGGCATATTGACTGCAGTAGCTTTCTCTGAGACAATATCCTTAGCCTGCTTCTTGGTAGCTACGAAGAGAATCTTGCGGCCTGACTTTGCGAGAGCCTTCATCTCCTCGGCAGCTTCGTCGAGCTTTATTGCCGTCTTGTGCAGGTCAATGATGTGAATCCCGTTCTTCTGGTCGAAGATATAAGGAGCCATCTTAGGATTCCACTTACGTGACAAGTGTCCGAAGTGTACACCTGCATCAAGCAATTCTTGGAAATTTGTTCTTGACATTGTTGTAAATTTCTAATTTGTTTTCTCTTTTCTTCAAGGTCCGAGTAATGACCTGGTCAGTCTCTGACCTTTTCCGCAGCGCGGCAGCCGTTCACGGAACGGTTTAAAACCGGCACTGTGCTAATAAAACAGTAATTGTATACTAACGTTTACTGAACTGGAAGCGTCTGCGTGCACCTGGCTGGCCTGGCTTCTTACGCTCAACCTCACGGGCGTCACGTGTGAGGAAGCCTGCTGCCTTAAGTGCTGAACGGTACTCTTCCCTGTTGAGTTCACTCATAGCGCGTGCGATACCGAGCCTGATAGCCTCAGCCTGACCCTTTGTGCCGCCACCGTCAACGGTGACCTTAACGTCAAACTGGCCTTCAGTGTTGGTAACTTCGAAAGGCTGCTTCACTACATAGCAGAGAGTATCCTCGGCGAAATAGTTCTCGAGAGGTCTGTCATTGATTGTGATGTTGCCTTTGCCGGCTGAGAGATAAACGCGAGCTACAGCTGCTTTACGTCTTCCAAGGGCGTTTGTCTGTTCCATTTGCTCTGTTTAAATTTCGTCCAACTTAATTGTTTTAGGGTTCTGTGCCTGGTGCGGATGCTCAGGACCTGCATAAATGAACAGGTTGCCGATCTGCTTGTCACCAAGGCGAGTCTTAGGAAGCATACCCTTTACTGCCATCCTAATCAACTCAGTAGGTTTCTTGTCAAGAATCTCGCGCGGGGTAGAGAATCTCTGTCCGCCCGGATATCCAGTGTAGCGAGTGTACACGCGGTCGGTCATCTTGTTACCCTTGAGCTCCACCTTCTCAGCATTGATGATGATGACGTTGTCACCACAATCAACGTTAGGTGTGAAGCCCGGCTTGTTCTTGCCACGAAGGACAAGTGCAACGCGGGAAGCAAGACGTCCGAGTGCGAGATCAGTCGCATCGATAAGAACCCACTTCTTGTCTACGGTTGCTTTGTTAAGCGATACCGTTTTGTAGCTTTGTGTGTCCACTGTCTTGATCTTTAATTAGTTAATAAAAATTGCGATCCCTACACAAAATAGGGGTCGCAAAGGTATAAAATTATTTCGGAAAATCAAAAAGAATCGATTACACGGTCATTATCTCCTTTTCCTTGGCCGCAACGATTTCATCAACCGTCTTGACATTCTTGTCTGTAATCTTCTGCACCTCATCTTCGGCTTCTTTCTCGGTATCCTCTGAGAGGCCTTCGTTCTTCTGAGCCTTCTTGAGAACATCGATAGCGTCACGGCGGGAGTTGCGGACAACAATCTTGGCATTCTCCCCGGCTTCCTTGGCCTTCTTTATGAGATCGCGGCGGCGTTCCTCCGTGAGGGCGGGAACCGTACAGCGAATCACCTCTCCGTTGTTCTGAGGGGTAAGCCCTACGTTTGCATCAAGGATAGCCTTCTCTATAAGAGGAATAAGGCTCTTCTCCCAAGGCTGTATGGCCAGGGTCTTCGCATCCGGAGCCGAAATAGACGAAACCTGTGCCAACGGAGTAGGTGTACCGTAATAGTTCACCATCACGTTGTTGAAAATGGAAGGGTTTGCCTTACCGACGCGGTAGGTCTTGAGGTCCTCTTCCAGAAAGGAAACGGCGGACTTCATCTTGGAGTCTGCTGCGTTCACGATTTCTTTTGCTCTGTCTGTTAACATATCTGGTCTGTTTGATTATACGTGTACAAGCGTACCTATCTTCTCACCGTCAAGAATACGCATTAGAGATCCCGGCTTGTTGATGTCAAACACCACGATAGGCACAGGTCCCTGCTCACAAAGGGCGAAAGCCGTCTGGTCCATAACCTTGAGATGCTTGGAGAGGCACTCTCCGAATGTGATGTCATCATATTTTACAGCTGTAGGATCCTTCTCCGGATCAGCCGTATATACCCCGTCCACGCGCGTACCCTTCAACAGGGCGTCAGCCCCGATCTCAAGAGCGCGCAGGGCCGCACCGGAATCGGTTGTGAAGAACGGATTGCCGGTACCGCCGGCTATGAATGACACTCCTCCCTCCTCGAGCACCTTGACAGCGGACTCACGCACGTATCCCTTGGCAATGGGTTCCATCGGAGTGGCTGTGAAAACCTCCGCCCTTATTCCCTGACCTCTCAAGGCAGATGCCATCGCAAGGGAATTTATGACAGTGGCAAGCATACCCATCCGGTCGCCCGTCACCCTATCGTATCCTTTTCCGACTCCCTGGAGTCCTCGGAAGATGTTTCCGCCGCCGTTCACCACAGCAATCTGGTATCCCGCCTTTACAGCCGGAGCAATCTCTGATGCGAATCTGAGAAGGCTCTCTTCATCGATTCCCTTGCCTGCAGGGCCGCCAAGGCTCTCGCCGCTTAATTTCAAAAGTACTCGTCTATACATCACCGGATTTTTTTCTCGGAGAACAAAAGTAAGAAGAAAAATTATGAATCTTGCAAGATTCGGCCTATATTTGCACCGCAAATAACCTATTTAAGAGATGTTCATTTTCACTTCTTCTATCGGCAAGAAATTTATCCAGGCAGTCAGTGGTGCATTCCTCATCCTTTTCCTGGGTCTTCACGTAACCATCAACTCATTCTCAATCATCGACAGCTTCACAGGCAAGTTCGGTGCAGCGGACGGTCTTTTCCAGGCAGGATGCGATTTCATGGCACTTCCTATAATAACCATTATGGTTCCCGTCCTCGCCCTTGGATTTGCAGTACATATCCTATACGGATGCTGGCTCACGATAAAGAACGTGATAGCACGCGGGGGCGTGAAGCGTTATGAGGTTTCCAGCAAGGCGGCCGTTGATTCCTGGTCAGCGAAGAATATGTTCGTACTCGGAATCATCATCATCGGTTTCATCTGCTTCCATCTTTTCCATTTCTGGGCAAAGATGCAGCTTCAGATGGTTCTCGGTGGAGAAGAAGGGAATCCTTACCTTCTTCTCACCACGACTTTCGGAGCATGGTGGAGACTTGCTCTCTATCTCATCTGGTTCCTTGCAATATGGTTCCACCTCAACCACGGATTCTGGAGTATGTTCCAGACTGTCGGTTGGGAGGGCAAGACCTGGTTCAACAGGGTCAAGGTAATCGGTGTGATTGTTTCGACACTTGTCTGCGTACTCTTCGCAGCTGTCGCAGTCAATGCATTCATCCAGGCAAACTTCCTGATGTAATCGGACATATATCAAAACTTAAAGAGCCGACTTGCTTGAAGATTGCAAGTCGGCTCTTTTATTGACCGATTGTATCTCCCGCTACAGCCTTTCCTTGGCAGACTGGCCGGCACCGGTTCCCTTGTACTTGCTGGCAGCGCTGTTGAAGCGGTACGAGACCCTCAAAATTACAGCACCTCTGCGGCCATCGATTCGGAGACAACAACACTGTCATTGCGCACAATCGCCACTGTCGAAAATCCGGCGGGTTCCCCACTGGTCTTTTCCCTGATTTCTCCTTTTACATCCGCAGTATCCTGAGCTGCGTTCGACGCCAATCCTGCAAAAAGCAGGCACCACACTACCAAAAAAACTTCCTCATCTTTTTAGATTTTCTCTCTGTAAAGACGAGGAAGTTCTCTGAATGTTAACTATTCGCTACTTGAAAAGCATCGGTGCCATTTCGTACAGGCAGCGTCTCCAGGTAAGGAATTCGTGGGCTGTTCCTTCTGAAACATATCCCTTTGCATTGTAACCTGCAGCCTGAAGTGCTTCAGCTGACTTCATAATCTGATCAGGACTCTCCTTGCTTCCGCAGCCAAGGAAGATACCCTTAACGTCCTTGATGTCCTTGAGTTCTTCAGGATTGTAAACGCCACCGCTGAGAAGTCCGTACCAGCCGAATACCTCAGGACGGGCGAGGGTGATGGTGTGTGTCTCCATTCCACCCATTGAAAGACCTGCCATTGCACGGTGTGCCTTGTCAGCCTTTGTCTTGAAATGTGAATCGATGTATGGAATGAGTTCGTCCACGAGGACTGTCTCGAATCCGTTGTTCATCATAGCTGCCATCGGATTTCCCTGAGGACGTGCAGGACGTGCTGCAGGAGCACCTTCTGGGCGTGCAGGACGTGCCGGCATTGCACCAGGACGGAATCCCTCATTTGTCATACCATAGGTCATAACGATGATGAACGGCTCAATCTTGCCGTCAGCGATGAGATTATCCATAATGAGGTTGGCGTGGCCCTGATTTGACCAGGCATACTCATTCTCACCCCAACCGTGCTGGAGATAAAGAACAGGATATTTCTTGTTCTTCTTTGCATCGTAGGTAGGAGGAGTATAGACGAATGCACGACGGAGGCAGTTGGTGCTTTCTGACCAGAAGAGAACCTGCTCTACCTTTCCGTGAGGTATGTTCCTCTCAGCATAGAAGTCCTTGTCGTGTGCCGGGATTTCGATACCGCTCTCCCAGCGTGTAGAACCATAGAAATTATCAGTACCAGGATCGTTTACCACGCCACCGTCAATCGTAAGGTGATAGTAGTGGAATCCTTCGTCCATAGGTCCGTCTGTAGTTCCGCACCAGAATCCGTCCTTATCCTTGTGAAGGACTGTTCCGCCTGTTCCTCCGAGTCCGAGGCTTACGATGACTGAAGTTGCCTTAGGAGCCTCAACACGGAAACGTGCATATCCCTGTGAGTTGACCATAGGATACTGCTGACCAGGCTGGTTCTTTGTTGAAGGAACGAAATCTTCCTTGATCTCGACATTGTCTGCTGCCGGATCGAAGTTCTTAACTGTGTTGTATGCTCTCTTCGGCTTGAGATTTGCGTCGAAAAGAAGAGGATAGTTGTTTGTTCCGAGCCAGGAATCCGCATCTGATACATTCCAGAAAGTAACGCAGTCGATAACATCCTTATGCTTGCGGAGAACCTTGAAGAGGTTGGTATACTGATCCTGCTGAAGAGCCTGCTCCCAAGATGAGACGTTTGCCTGTCCCTGACGGAATCTCAGGCCGCCGCCCATATCCTCGTTTACGCGGATATCAAGCTCCGTGATGTGAACGTGATCCACAATCTGCTCATACTTTGTGAGGGCAGCGTCAACTTCCTCCATAGATGGTCCATAAACATTGTAGTGTCCCTGCATTCCGATACCGTCAACAGGAACGCCTGCATCCTTCATCCTCTTGACAAGGTCGAAGATCCTCTGGCTCTTTGCAGGCTCTGCATCGTTGTAGTCGTTGTAGAAAAGCAGAGCGTCAGGGTCAGCTTCGTGTGCGTACTCGAATGCCTTGTAGATAAACTCCTCACCTGCAATCTTATACATAGGGGACTGACGGAGAGGGGACTGTCCAGGATAAAGAGGGCTGTCAGCCACAGCTTCGTTTACAACGTCCCAGCAGTAAACCACATCCTTGTAGCGGTTTACGATGGCCTGGATGTGATGCTTCATATTGGCATAGAACTCCTCCTTAGGAAGAAGGTTGCCCTTTGCGTCCTGGTACATCCAGGTACCGATCTGGCTATGCCACATAAGGCAGTGCCCGCGAAGCTTGATACCGTTTTCACGGCAGAAGTTTGCAATCTTGTCGGCGTTCTCCCAGTTGAACTCGCCCTTCTTAGGCTCTGTCGGCTGAGGTTTCATATCATTCTCGGCTGTTATGCTGTTGAACTCTCTCTTGATGAGGGCTACAGCTGCAGGATCAGCGATGTTGCGCTGGTTCACTGCCACTCCAATCATGAAATAATCCTGGTAATGGTCCTTGAGACCGTCTGTCGGCTCCGGTTCAGGCCTCATCCCGAACTGGGCCGAAGCTGTAACGGCAAACATAAGCATGCCGCACATTGCGAAAATCAGTTTTTTTGTCATAAAATTAAAAGGTTGTTATGTAACTAATGTTTACTCCATATTGCAGAGCATATTTCCAAACAGCAGATATCCTGCGTTTCCTGCGATAGTAGCCTCGTTCTGTCCCCAGAAGAACGGCCAGTCATCCTTGTTCTCCATAAAGTCAGGCTGGAGAAGGAGAAGACCAGGGACGAGTGCTCCAGGTATGAATGAGAAGTCCGCACGGTTGTTTCCATAGTTGACGTTCTTTGGAACCACTCCGACACCAGTCACGAACGATACGTTTGAATAAGGATGGCATCCGAAGATGAAATCCGCGCACTTATAAATCTCTTCCTTGCCGATGATGTCAGGGAAATACTTGTTTGCATAGTAGCAGGTCGTACCCTGGCTCACGACTGAACCGGTGCTGCCCCAGCCGCCGCCGTATGCGGTAACTCCGTAAGGATTGTCTTTTGCGAGGGACTCAAGCTGCTGCTTGTACTGCTCCACTGCAGGACGCAGTTTCTTCAGGAATCCCTTGCTCATATAAGGAACAGCCTGGAGCGCAACGGAGAGATTCATCATACCGAACCTCGTGCCGAAGCTGCTGACGAGTTTTTCTTCCAGTCCCTTTATGTATGACTTGTCTGAAGTCGCACGAAACATCTGGAGTGCAGCCTGATTGTTGAGAACCGGTCTCTCAGAGTTGATATTGTCATCCCAAATAACCTTGGCAGCTGCAAGGCAGCGGGCAGACAGCTCAGGATTGAACTCCTTGAGTGCGCGGGACGCCGATGCAAGAGCGCTTACGTAAGTGGAAATGTCATTCGGACGCACATAGGTGAAAAACCAGCGCTCGTCGCCCGTGCCGATGATATTGTCCGTTATCGTGCTAGGCTCGTCGAGTCTGTTGTACTGATACAGTGCGGCGTGGCTGACTCCCCTGCAGGCTTTCCCTGTCTTTTCAACTATATTGACAAGAGGCATCACACCATGCTCAATCTGCTGAAGGAGATCCGGTTTGCCGTCCGCAAAGTGGATGTTTACGTATCTGTTTTCCTGGTCTATCATGGTTTCATCGCGTTCCGGGCGGAACTCCTCCCAGGTCTGAACCATGTTGGTGATTACGTTCGCGTGTGAACCGGCTTCAATGTCCCAGTCCCCCGCATCGAACCATCCGCCGTGATCGAATCCGTCAACGTGAGTGAAAGGCTCGAACGGAGTCACAGGATTTTCCATCTGCTCGAACATATCGAAATGCGGGACAGGAGGGGCCTGTACTGCATCATCGAGATGTGGTATGTTATGCCATACCCTGTATCCTTCCTTCACTGCCATATGGTCCATCTGTACAGGGAACCATACGTCCATTGTAGGATGCCATACGCGCTCATAGACATCCTCTGCAACAGGGAAGCAGTTAGTTTTCTGCGAACCATAGACAAGATAGTAGATACCCGGCTCAGTCACTGAAGAAAAGTCCGCCTTCACGTAGTTATACCTCATATAATATCCCCAAAGCTCGGTAGGAGCAGTCTTGACAAGTTCATCAGTACCGTCTTCCTTCACACGATAAACCTTCACCTCAGGAAGTATATTGTCATTAGGGTCCAATTCGATTGTCGTTTCTTTCTTCTGTGAAGGGGTGTATCCCACCTGTGAGAATCCTATTACAGGTTCCCTTACCCAATCCTTGACTGAATTGGGCTCCACGTACCACTCAAGCACTTTGCCGCTTTTCTTTTCCGGAAGGAACGAATGTATGACGAACCAACCGTTCTGGGCAAGCAGACGTCCGTCGTACAATTGCATCTCCGTCTCGCTGGTCACAGTAACAAGATGGATTGGATCATCCGGAGCCAGCACGAACTTGTGACCGCTTGAAAGAGGCTTGGGTGAAGTAAATTCGTCCCTGCCTCTGGTATCCATAGTGATGAGATCATTGATCTGCTTTGCTTTCTCGCTCAAAGGTTTCGCCTCCGTATCATAACCGGCGTAACGCGGGAAATAGTGAGGCTGACCATCTACGATATAAGAGTGCTTCCAGTATGCTGAAGGAAGAAACTCAAGATTGAAGCAGGCCTTTCCGACAAGTTCTTCAGGAACCGGCTGGTCGAGATAGACCTCAATCGTAAAGCCCTTGCCCTTTGGACGGACCCTGAGCTCTGGCTCAAAGGAATATTCCTTATAGTAAAGCTTCACTGTAACTTCTCCCGTTTCCTTGTTGATGTCCCTGCTTCTCATTTCCGGTACAAGGTCCCACTGCTCGGGCGTCGGGTTGAAGCGCACACCGCCGTTGGTCACGGTGAGCACTCCGTGATGTACGATATCTATTCCCGAACGCTTCTCGTCATAGAATGCAGCAGAAAAAGGATTGCTGTAAACCATAACGTTCACGCCCCTGGTTTCCAGATATCCCTTGTCGTTGAGACGCAGTGTCTGTGCCTTTGCGCCGATACAGGCAAGACAAAGGAGACAAAGAGTTGTAGCTTGGATTATTCTTCTCATAATAGTTTTGGTGTTATTTGATTCCCTAAAAGTAAAAAAAATGTAACTTGCACGCAATTACTTCTCCAAGTTTTTTCGAAAAATGGTACTATTTCTCAGTGATTATCTGGAAGGGGCGCACCCAAGGATACTTGAAAGGTTGTCCGAGACCAACCTGCTGCAAACGCCCGGTTACGGCGAGGATTCAATCTGCAACGAAGCCAGGGATATCATCAGGAACGTCTGTGATGCTCCTGACGCGGACGTACACTTCCTGGTAGGAGGCACACAGGCCAATACCACTGTCATATCATCCATTCTCAGGCCTCATCAGGGCGTATTGTGCGCTTCCAGCGGGCATATCAACGTTCACGAGACGGGATCTGTCGAGCATTCCGGCCACAAGGTTCTCCCTCTTCCCGCCACTGATGGAAAGATTTCTGCCGACCAGATACGAAAAGCAATGGAAGACCACGTGGGCGACCCGAGTTTCGAACACACTGTACAACCCGGAATGGTTTACATTTCATTCCCGACAGAGCTCGGAACGATATATTCAAAGCAGGAACTCCTGGACATAAAGAAAGCCTGTAATGACTGGGAACTGCCACTCTTCATTGACGGAGCAAGACTCGGATACGGGCTTGAATCAGCAGACAGCAACCTTCTCCTGAAGGATATGGCAAAGATTGCCGACGTATTCTACATAGGAGGAACCAAGCAGGGAGCGCTTTTCGGAGAAGCGGTTGTAATATGCAGGGATTCTCTGAAAAAGGACTTCAGGTATCATATCAAGCAGAACGGTGGTATGCTTGCCAAGGGACGCCTGCTAGGCATACAGTTCAAGGCGTTGTTTGAGGACGACCTCTATTTCAGGCTGTCACGTAAAGCCGACAAGCAGGCCGAAAGGATAACTGAAGCATTCCGGGCAAAAGGGTTCCCGTTCCTTGTCGAGAACCGCACCAACCAAGTGTTTCCTATCCTTCCCGCAGATGCGGAAAGGAGGTTGGCGGAAGATTTCGGCTTTGAACTCTGGCAAAAAGTGGACGACACCCACAACGGGGTACGATTCTGCACCAGCTGGGCAACCACCGATGAAGCGGTCGACTCTCTGGTGTCAGTCATCGGAACACTCTAGCGGCTACCTCTCTATTTCCTTGAGATAAGGTTCTCCGTCAAGAGGACGGAATATATACGCGTCACAGAATGACTCTGCGCCGTCAGGGCCGACGGACTTGCATCTGAAGATATAGTTCAAGCCCGCTACCACCTGTGTGGACACCTCGACCGGCTCCACGTGAAGATATGCATAGTTTTCCATCACGGCATTGAACACTGCAAGATCATCCTCCTCCAACGGGCGGAATTCAGAATAAGCGCCTACAAGTTCTCCTTCCGGCTTCCCGAGGCTTTCGAAGAAGGCGGCTACGTCCTCACCCACGATGTCAATCTTGCGTGCCGCTATGCCATATGAGCCGAGCACGTTTGCCTCAGGGCAGAGCTCCTTGAACTGACGCTCGCTGGCCTTCCTTCCACCGCTGCCGTACGTGCAGAACAGCACGACGTTCTTTCCGGAAAGGTCGTTCTCCTTTATGAAAGTCACTACCGGAGGAGCGAATGTCCCGTACCAGATAGGATATCCGACATAGACTGTATCATACCCGGACAAGTCAACCTTGGACTGGACGAGAGCCCGGCCTGTACCGTTCTGGCATTCTTCCCTGGACTCCTGAATGGTGCCCTCGTAGGTATCAGGATAAGGAGTTTCGCACTGAAGTTCGAAACTGTCGGCCCCGGTCAGGCTGATAATCTGCTCCGCCACCTTGGCTGTAGTCCCTGTCTGGGAATAGAATACCACTATGCTCTTTGTCTTTTGCTCCGTCTGGCTGTTGCAGGAAACTGCGAGAACGGCCGAGGATGCCAGCACTGCCGCTGACACGATGATGTTGCGAACTTTCATTTTATTTTGTTTTTTGAATTGACTTCAACAGTTTGTCGATAAAACGGCAGCGCTCCTCCCAGGTCAGGAAGTCCACCGTGATCGGAAGATAGAACATCCTTTCCTTGAGCTTCTCGGGGACGCCCTTGTAGTCGTACACCCTCATCGCATCCTTCTCCGTCGTAATCAATGCGGAAGTCGGATGGTTGCGCACCGATCCGAGTATGCTCTGGAAATCGCTCCTTACGTACTTGTGATGGTCTCCGAAAGAGAATTTGCGCTGGATACTGTATTTGTCGCTGAGATAATACTGCATAGCCGTATCCTTTGCGATGCCCGTAAACATTATTGCCTTCTTCGAGTATATGTAATGCCTGTCTGTATTGTCGTACATAGGCACTATGTCGGAATATTTGATATGCGTGAAGAACAACTTCTCCGCGGGGATTCCAAGTCGGGAGGACCAGGACGGCCTCTCCTCGGGGTCAAGGTCATACGGACACTTTGTGACGATGACGATATCCGCCTCCGTAATCCTCTCCTTGAGGTCTCTGAGGTTCCCCATAGGAAGAAGTTTGTCCTCATCTATAGGTCGGGAATAATCCACCAGGACGATGTCCAGATCGGCTTTCAGTTTGCCGTACTGGAAAGCGTCATCAAGCACGATTATGTCCGATGCCGGAAAATCCGGATGCTTAACCCTCCCCCTGTATTTCTTCTGCTGAAGCTTATCCGGATGTGCAAGCAAATCGCATCCTTCTATCCGGTTCTTGTCTATGGCCACTGTGACGGCGGGAAATTTCTTCTTGACCTGCAGGGGTTCGTCTCCGCAGAAAGAGGCCGTGCCGTCGACATTCACCTGCTGGAAACCGCGGCTCCTGCGCTTGTATCCCCTGGACAGCACGGCAACATTGCCGCCACCCCATTCGTTACTCTGCTGCAGGATATCCAATATCATCTCTGTATGGGGTGTCTTGCCAGTGCCTCCGACAGTTATGTTGCCGAGACATATCGTAGGGACATCCGCCTTCTTGTGATGCTTGCGGTAATGGGCATTCCGTATCAGGAGGCTGAGATAGTAAGGGAAAAGCAGTATCCTGTCAATCATATCGTTCACAAATATAATCAAGAATTCCGTATAATTCCTCCCTGTCCAGAGTGGTCACCATTTTCATCCTGGTTTCCTTGAAATCGGGCAGTCCCTTGAAGTAACAGCTGAGGTGGCGACGCATCTCGAATATACCCCGAGGCTCCCCCTTGAGCTCCAGTGAAAGCGCCAGATGCCTCTTGGCCAGTTCCACCCTTTCCCTCACTCCCATTGCAGGAAGTTCCTCTCCAGTCCTAAGGTAATGTTTTATCTCGTTGAATATCCAGGGGTGACCGTATGTAGCTCTTCCTATCATTATCCCATCCACCCCGTACCTGTCAAAGGCCTCCTTGGCCTTTTGAGGCGTGGTTATATCCCCGTTGCCGATGATGGGTATGTGCATCCTCGGGTTGTTCTTCACCTCTCCTATCAGAGTCCAGTCGGCTTCTCCCTTATAAAGCTGGCACCTTGTCCGCCCGTGAATCGTCAAAGCCTGTATCCCCACATCCTGCAGCCTTTCGGCAAGCTCCACTATTATCTTGGAATTGTCATCCCAGCCCAGCCTGGTCTTCACCGTCACCGGCTTGCCGACTGCCTCGACTACAGCTTTGGTGATTGCAACCATCTTGTCAGGATACCTCATCATCCCGGAGCCCGCACCTCTCCCCGCTATCTTGGTCACAGGGCAACCGAAATTTATGTCTATGAGGTCCGCCCCATGCCCACCGGCTATCTCCGCAGCCCTGTCGGCCATCCTGGCGGCATCAACCATCGATTCCGGGATATGCCCGTATATCTGGATTCCGACAGGTGCCTCTTCTTCGAGGGTTCGCATCTTGGCTATGGCCTTGACGGCATCACGTATCAGTCCGTCGGAAGGGATGAATTCGGTATAAACCATATCCGCACCGTATTCGCGGCACAGAATCCTGAAAGACGCGTCTGTTACGTCTTCCATCGGAGCGAGGAGCAAAGGACGCTCACCGAGGTCTATATCACCTATTTTCACATTACAAATTTACAACTTTTAGTATATCTTTGTGATATGGCAAACAAGTATTCCGACAGAATTGAAGCGCTCAGAGACATAATGCGCTCAAACGGCTGGGACGCCGTGATACTTACAGGCTCAGACCCGCACTCAAGCGAATATCCGGCCGAAAGGTGGAAACAGGTCGAATGGCTTACAGGGTTCACCGGAGAAGCCGGTGACGTGGTCATCACAGCCGACCACGCAGGTTTGTGGACGGACACCCGTTATTTCATCCAGGCCGTCAGGCAGCTTGAAGGGACAGGGGCCGTGCTGCACAAGACAAGGGTCCCGGACCAGGTTCTCATACCACAGTGGCTTCAGGAACACTTCAAAGGCAGGGACAACGTCAGGATTGCCATTGACGGACTATGCCAGAGCGTGTCGGCAGTCGAAGAGCTTGACAGTTCATTCACCATCATAGATGCTCCGGACCTTATCGATGCAATTTGGAAGGACCGCCCGGCCATACCGCAGACTCCGATCTTCACGGTTGAAACCGGAGAAAGCCGTTTGCAGAAACTGGAATGGATGAGAAGCTTTCTCGAAGGGAACGGATGTGAGAGCATCCTTCTCACGTCTCTGGATGAGATTGCCTGGATTCTCAATGTAAGGGCATCGGACATCGAATACAATCCGCTTGCTATATCCTATCTGCTGATAGACCGCGACTCTGCCGAATGGTTCGTCACCAGAGGAGACGAAGAGGACCCGGACACTTCGGAGACATTTAAGGTCCTGCGCCGGGATGGGATAGATATCCTTCCGTACGAGGACGTCAGCCTATATTTCAACAACCTTGAGGGCCGTCTGTTCATTGACAGCAGCAGCCTAAACTACCATCTGTCAAGCCTTCTGGGATGCGACACACTATCGGGGAACAGCCCGGTGAAGTTGCGCAAGGCCATAAAGAACCCTGTCGAGATACAGGGAATGAGAGAAGCTCATCTGCAGGACGGACTGGCGATGGAGAAATTCCTTTTCTGGCTTGAAAAATCCCTGGATGCCGACAAAATAGTGACAGAGCGTGATGCTGCCATCAAGCTCGGGCAATACCGCTCAGAGATTGACAGTTACCGGGGAGACAGTTTTGAGACCATCTCGGCATACGGTGAGGGAGCGGCCCTTCCTCATTACATAACCCCGAAAGAAAATGCTCCCGTCCTGCATCAGGAAGGGTTGTACCTGTGCGACTCCGGAGGACAATTCACCTTCGGAACGACCGACATCACGAGGACCATTCCTCTCGGAGAGTGTTCCGAACTGGAAAAGGAGGACTACACCCTGGTACTCAAAGGGCACATAGACCTGGCAATGGCCATATTTCCCGAAGGGACGGCCGGATGCCAGATAGATGCGCTTGCAAGGAGTCCGCTGTGGCAGGCAAGAAGGAACTTCGGACACGGTACAGGACACGGTGTCGGTTATTTCCTCGGCGTCCACGAGGGGCCTCAGGACATACGGCAGAATTTCAATACCCAAGCCCTGGTTCCGGGTATGATAACCTCCGACGAACCCGGCATATACCGTGAGGGGATGCACGGGGTAAGGCACGAGAACCTGATTCTCTGCGTAGAAAAAGGGAGCAACGAATTCGGCAAATGGCTCGGATTCGAGACTTTGACGCTGTGCCATTTCGACACGTCCGCCATTCTGTGGGAGCTGCTTGACCAGGACGAAATCGATTGGTTGAACGACTACAACAGGCACGTGTATAATACACTCGCTCCGATGCTTCCTGAAGAAGTGTCCGAATGGCTTAAAGGTAAGACTCTATTATCGAATCGGAAATAAACCAGTCTCGCTCAGGGATGACGATTCCGTCCACACCCTTGTCTGTGCGCAGGCCGAGCATAAGTCTTTCTTCCCTTATCTCCTCCTCTCCGAGCCGTTCCTGCTCCGAAGTCCATCCGGAGAGTTCCTCCGTGTTCCAGGACCTGATGTCACGGCCCCGCAGGGAATGTGCTCCCGGTCCCAACCCGACATACGGGGCTCTGGTCCAATAAGCCGAATTGTGTATCGCTTCAAATCCGGGTTTCGCCCAGTTCGATATCTCATAATGATGATATCCGGATTCTTTCAGAACCCTGCAGATCAAATCGTACTGGGCACGGCACTGCTCGTCGGAGGCTTCCGTGTAAAGGCCTTCTTCAATCATACGTGCAAGCCCGCTCCCGTCTTCAACCGTCAACTGGTATGCTGAGATATGTTCCGGTGACCAGAAGAGTATGCTTTCAAGTGTCTGCGAGAGCATTTGACCGGTAAGATGAGAAATCCCGAATATCACATCCACACTTATGTTCGAGAACCCCGCCTCCCTCAACATCTTGAACGCACGGGCCGCCCTCGCAGAATCGTGCCGTCTGTTCATCCACGTCAGGATACAATCGTCCAGAGACTGCACTCCCATACTTATTCTGTTGACTCCGAGCGAACGTAGGGAGGAAAGATACGTCTCTCCAAGTGTAACGATATCCTCCGGATTGACCTCTACCGTAAATTCTTCGTAAGGACCGGAGCCGATCTCGTCCACAATCCTCCTAAGGCAACGGAAAGGCAGCACCGAAGGGGTGCCGCCTCCTATGTATAACGTATGCGGGTTGTCAGATTCCTCTATTTCTGCACGTCTTCGTCTTATCTCGTCACATACCCCGTCTGTATATGTCTCGAACTGACGCTCCTTCCCCGGGCAGATTATCTCCGAATAGAAGTCACAATAAGTGCAGAAACTCTTGCAGAAAGGGACGTGAAGATAAATCATTATCTGAGGTAGACTTCAGCGCTTCCCAACTGTGTCTGCGAAGTGTAAGCGGTAACGGTATATACCCCTTTGGTGTACGCAGGGATATTGTTTACGTATATGCTCATATCGACTTCAGACCCTTCGTAGTCCACTTCTCTGGAGGCAGTAGCCTCAAGAGTCTCTTCACCGAGCGTGAACGTGGCTCCGGTACCGTCAAGCAGAAGTTGTCCGGCAGGGTCCGTCACCCTCACATATACTCTCAACGGGCCTTTTGCTGCAAGTTCATTCTCAATGAGGCTCAGATTGACCAGCATCCTGACCACTCTGCTACTGCGGTCCGTAACCTTGTCGGCACTTGTGTATGCTGTCAAGGTGATTCCACGGGCCTTGATCACCGAGCCGGCGGCAACCTGTCCGGAAAGGTCCTCCACCTGCGCGGTGAGTTCCCTGTTGCGTGCCTTGCTTGCAGCGGCTTCCTTGCGTGCCGACGCAGCCTCCTGTGTCAGACGCTCGTTGAGATTGTTGAGAGAATCTATCTGGACTATATAGTTTCTCATTATACTGCGAAGCGTCCCGAGTTCCTTCTCATACTGTCGCATCTTGGCCCTGTTGGTCGCATCAGTCTGCTTGATGCGCTCAACGAGCTGGGCTACCTCCTCCCTTGAGGAGTCAAGCTGCATATTTATCGAATCATAGTCAGACGAAAGGCTTTCGTAATCGGACTGAAGCGATTCGATCTGCTCTGTAAGGTCCTGCTTCTCGATCTTCAATTCACTTACAAGGGAGTGCTCCCTTATCCATACGACCACAAGTGCGATGAGAAGGGCTGCCGCAACGCCGGCAAGTATATACATGGTACGTTTCAGTCCTTTGTTCTCCCCACGCTCACGCTCCTGTCTTTCTATCCTTTCAAGAGGGTCTTCTCTTTCCATAAGAATCAATTTTACTTGTTTACGGCAAAAATAGCAAAATTTGTGCTTAATTTTGTGCTATGAAATATTTAGTAAGGTCAGTCAAGTACTTTCTGTATCTTGCAATCATCCTTGTCATAGTGCTTTCGGCACTGGTACTTCTGAAATTCGTGGATGGGGACATCAATACGATGTTCCGCAACGGATATGACTCTCTCTGGCAGATAGCCGCGATGCTGGCCGTGTTCGCCGCACTATACCCGAAATTCGGCTTCACCTCGAGGAAGGCTATCATCCCCGGTTCCTATTCCGAGATACGCCAGGCAACCATCGACATTATGGAGAGTCGCGGATACAGGCTGGAGAAGGAAAACGGCGAGGATATGAGCTTCAGGCGCAAGTCCCCGATTGCAAGGCTTACAAAGATGACGGAGGATAGGGTCCGTCTCACAAGAACCGTCAGCGGCTTCGATCTGGAAGGTCTGACAAAAGATGTCGTGCGGCTTGTTCCAGCGCTTGAAAGAATTCCGGACCAAAAGCTGCAATAAGGGATTCTTTCAGGAACTGATATACCCTCACACCTTCCTTGCGCCCTTTTTCAAAGGCAGGTTTGCAGATGTCCCAATGATGGACGTTCAGTGCGAGCCCTCCACCCGTCAGTCTTGTCACCCTGACAGGATACAGCCTGCAGGACAAAGGTTTCACCAAGCCGCATTTCTCTATCGCACACAAAGCGCTTCCGTCAGGCAGAAAATGCGTATATGCACATTCCCCTGTCTCACATACCACGGGGGTGACCAAATCCCCGTCCCTGTCGAGTTCGAAGAATCCCACTTCCGAAACCCTGCGCCGGCCCTGTTCGCGCATCGCATCACAGAATGACGGATAATCCCTCTCAAGCCCCTCGAGCTCGCTCTCGTCAAGCGGAGCCCCGCTGTCTCCCTCTATGCAACATATACCCTTACACACAGGATAATCGCAGCTGAAAAACTCCACAATGACATCCTCCGAAACGAGTATGTTCCCTATCTGGATTATTGTCCCGAAATCTGAGGCAGCCATTACCTTTCGACGAATTCTACCATATAACCGTTCTGAAGAGAATGCAGCAAAGCCTCCACTTCAGAGGAGGTCACGGCAGACAACTCTTCGTCATAGCCAGATATCAGGTCCTTCCCTTCCGAGTTACGGAACAGAGCATAACGCATCAGGCCGTCAGCTTCGGAAAGATAACGGGACCGCCGGTTTTTCAGATTATCCTTGCACCAGCGGAAAGTCTCCTCACCGACAAAAATTTCAGAAAGGCCGAAAATCTCCTCCCTGACGGATGACAGCATACGGTTGTCCGGCGTTGGAGAAGTTCCTGAAGGCAATCCGTCAGGAGTGCAGGAACGGAAGCGGATCAATACATTCAGCCGTTCGTCAGGCATTATTCCATAATCGGCAGATACATCCGCGTAAATACCCTTATCGGCAAGCGAAGTTGAAAGATGCCTCTCCAATGCTATGCAGGCAAGCTGAAACACTATATAATTCCTGAGGCTGAAAGGCTTGTCCACCCCGAGAAGGACATCGATGCACTCCCCATCCCGACCAAAACCGGAATAAGTCAGCCATTTGGCCCCTGCACGGCCCTGCACTTTCGGCCTGTGCGAATACTGCCGGCCAACTGTAAAGCTACCCAACTTCTTCGAAAGGACATTCTCCACCACCAACGGATCCAAGTCCCCGATAAGGATCAGCACTCCATCCCCGGTTTTCGCGAACTGCGCCGATACGTATCTGTCGACCCGGGAAGGGAGTCCGTCATCCAGGTTATCCGGAATTTTCGTTGACATATACCGATAATCTCCGGCCCCGAGGTCCTCCATAAATTCCATCGTCCCAACGTCACCCGTACCGGTATCCTCCACTGCAAGTCCCACACAGGAGCGATAATAGTCAAGCCTGACAGAATTGAAAGTACGCCGGTAGCCGTATGAGGACAGGATGTTCAACACATCCTCAAGATTCTTCTCCGGAGCACTGCCCACCAGTCTCAAATCAGACAGTCCGACCTCTATTTTCATATCTATGTCGGAAGAGCGGAGGACATCCCTGAATTGGTATGGGCTCATTCCGGCAACACTGAAAAGATTGGACACATCGCTTACAAAAGCGCTTTCTCCTTCCTTCAACCCTTTTATTTCTGAAATTCCACCACACAGCAGAAGAGAATATTCAAAACGACCGTTGTCCGGTATCTGCCTGTATATGACTTTGAATCCATTGGAGAAAGTCCATATCTCACCCCCGGTGACAGGATCCTTCAGCACTGCTGTCTTCTTGACCTTACGCGGTTCCTTCACAGGTTTGAAGGCGGAGAGGTCACCGAATCCGTTCAGGACAAAACTGCTGTCGGATTCCATCCAAGCCTCGCGGAACAGTTTCAAACAATTGTCCCTGTCCGGAATTTCCGGAGCAGAAACACTAAGTGTCAGATTCTTTTCACCGTCAAGCATCGCGTCCAGAAATCCGTTGAAAAGGTCAATTTCCTGCCCTAAGGACAACGTCCTTCTTTCGAAGAAACCATTTATCTCCTCATCAGATGCCATATTGGAGCCATAGAGATAAGAGGATATCATCTTGTCAACATTCCCTTTGGAGGCAATCCGGCGGATGGGAGCGGATTCGTACTCATATTCGGACGCGCCATAACGGTCGAGGCTTGAAAGCGTCCCGGCTACCAGGCTGACCGCCTGTTCCATAAAGTTAGCTCCAGTATTGAAGGAAAAAGAAAAAGACTCATCTTCTCCGGATAACGATGCATCCTTGTAACGGCAGGAGAATCCGTCCATCGGAATATCCTCCCTGTAGAAAACATCCCTTAAACGCCGCGACAATATGGAAAAGGCCTTCAATGCGAACTTTCTCGTCACCAGAGGCTGCACCGTGGCCATAAGCTCTTCCTGCGGTCTTGCAAACTTGTATTCGACACCTATCCGCGCAGTTTCGTCCAGTCCGTTGGAAGAGACTGCCACGCAAACCCCCTCTCTTTCGTTCCACTCATATGGATCTTCTGGTGCTGCGTCACTGCGCTTGGGGACCATAAGGGAATACATATAAAGCTGCTCCGAAAGTTTCTTGGTATCAATGTCCCCGCTTACCATCAGAGCCTGGGAGGCAGGGTACGAGCGCATCACATCTGTCAGCAGGACAAATGTCGAATCCGAAGTGACCTTGTCGAACACCGGTACCTCCCGGAAACGGAACACAGCTCCCTCGGGACTCCACGAAATGAAACCTTCGGGACCATATCCGACCCCTTTGGTTGTCATAAAGTCCGATATCTCTTTCAGAGCCTGTCTTGCTCCATCAATATCATCCCGTCCTTTCTGGACAAGCGCGATGTCTGCGAAACCCTTTACCGAAGCATCTTTGAGCAGATAGTACTCCACACCGCTCGGAAGGGTTCCGCTCACTATGGCAGGATCCATCGGAAGAGACGGAAGTTCCTGTGAATAGGAGACCATCCCCATCAATGACAGAATACTTGAAAGAATGTATCGGAATGAAATTCGCATAAGAAAACCTCCCAATTGCAAAGTAATACAAAATTTAGTACTTTTGTATTCGGACTACGGAAAAACAAAACATAATCGATATGAAAAGAATTATCATCACTCTGATTGCAGCTGCTCTTGCTGCAGGTACCGTGTCGGCACAGGATCTGGCACAGGCAACAGAAGCTTACAACAATGCTGCCACAGCTCTCTCTTCAGGAGACAAGGCAGGTGCTCTTGATGCATTCAACCAGGCGCTGCAGATTGCAGAGGCCCTCGGCGAGGACGGAAGCGAGATAACCGAAAGGTGCAAGACCACCATTCCTAACCTTCTCATCTCCATTGCCAAGGAGAAACTTCAGGGTTCGCAGTTCGACGAGGCCATACAGACAATAGAAGAAGCAATGAAGAAGGCCGAGGAGTTCGGTAACACAGACGCCGTATCAAAGGCCAAGACCCTCATACCTCAGGCTTATCTTCTTAAAGGCAAGTCCCTCATTGCAGGCGGAGACCTTGACGGAGCCGAAGAAGCATACAAACAGGCCGCAGCAAACGGTCAGGAAGCTGCAGCAAACAAGCAGATTGCATCCATCTATCTCAAGAAAGCCGCTTCCGCACTCAGCGCAAAGGACTATCAGGGTGCTTTCGACGCTGCAAAGCAGGCTCTCTCCCTCAACGAGAATGCTACGGCATACAAGATTGCAGGAACGGCTGCAATGAAGCTCGAGAACAAAGACGAGGCCATCAAGAACCTTGGCAAATATGTGGAGATGTCTCCTACCGCCAAGGACGTGGCTCAGATGAAAGAGGTCATCGAGGCACTCAAGAAATAAATGAGGACACTCGAACTTCTCGCACCGGCGAGAAATGCGGATATCGGCATCGTGGCAATCGACTGCGGTGCCGATGCCATATATATCGCAGCTGAGGAATTCGGGGCCCGAAAGGCTGCAGGCAACCCGATGGAGGAGATCGGAAGACTTTGCAGTTACGCCCACCAGTTCGGCGCAAGGGTGTTCCTTACCGTGAATACCATAATAGAGGACGACGAACTGCAGAGGGCGCACGAAAGGATGCTTGCCGCACAGGAGGCAGGAATCGACGCATTCATCATTCGCGATACGAGGATATGCGATTGGAAGGACATCAACGTCCCCCTGCACGCATCCACCCAATGCGCAATCAGGGACAAGGACAAGGCGAAGTTCTATGAATCCCTGGGATGCTCGAGGATTATCCTGGAAAGGGAGCTGTCTCTCGCCGACATCCGGGAAATTTGCGGCAGTGTAGGATGCGAAGTCGAATTCTTCGTTCACGGCGCGCTGTGCGTCTGCTACAGCGGAGAATGCAGACTCTCCGAATATATAGGAGGGAGGAGTGCTGACAAGGGTGACTGTATGCAGGCCTGCCGCAGCCTTTATGATCTTGTCGATGGTAAAGGTAGGACGATAGTGCACAACAAAGCGCTCCTGTCCCTGAAGGACTATAATCTGAAAGACAGGCTGAAGGATCTTGCCGAGGCCGGTGTATGCTCCTTCAAGATTGAAGGCAGGCTCAAGAACGCATCATACGTCAAGAATGTCGTCCGGGACTATGACATAGCCCTGAACAGCCTTGTGGCCGGGAATCCTGGCAAATACCGCAGAGCATCGTTCGGGGGCATAAGCGGGGGCTTCACGCCTGACACCCGGAAGACTTTCAACCGCGGATACACAGAACTGTTTCTGGACGGGAAACGCGGCAAGTGGTCTTCAATGGATGCACCAAAATCAATGGGGGAAGTCATCGGAACCGTCAAGGCCGTCAACCGCAAGGACAGGTACTCCATAGAACTGGACGTCATCCCACACAGCGGAAAGCTCTCTCTTCACAATGGCGACGGATTCTCCTTCGTGACAGAGGACGGGATAGTCGGATTCAGGGGTGACATATGCTCCGGAACACGAATCACCTGTAAGGATATTCCGGACATCCGTCCCGGAATCACCCTGTACCGCAACGTCAGTTCCGAATTCGAAAAGACTTTGGAAACAAATGCGCCGCAGAGATTCATCCCGGTCAGAGTGGACATCAGAATATCAGACGGATATTGTATCCTGATGGATGCCGTGACGCAGGATGGCAGGAAATTCTCAAAGCGCTTCGACATACAGGCCGAGGCTGCAGTGAACAAAGACAGGACAATCACGATGCTTCAGAGCCAGCTCTCAAAAAGGAGCGGGCGCTATTGCTTTGAAGCCGGTGAGATACATACGGTGACCACGGATTCTTCCATTCCGCTTCTCAGCGCATCCTTCATAAACGGGATGAGACGCGAGGCCGCGGACTATCTGGATATGTTTCCTTGCAACTCCATCCCTCTTTTCAGTGGACACAGGACAGAAGGAGTCCAGGCACCAAATGAAGCAGCAGGCCGCGAAAACGAACTTATGCGTAGCAGATACTGTATCCGCTATGAACTCGGAGTTTGTCCGAAATTCCAGGGTGCTGCGCCTTCAGGGCCGCTTTTTCTAGTGAACAACGGTCAGCGCTTTGCACTCGGTTTTGACTGCGCAGCCTGCGAAATGACAGTCACTCCAACGAAAAAGTAATTTCCACGTCACCGAACCTCCCTTTGGTGTCCTTCTGCCCCAGGAAGTAGTCGGATGCCAGTTGTCCCCGCCACACGATATCATCTCTGTCATTGTACGGAAGATCCACATCAAAGCCGTAAGATTTTGATTGGACCTTGACCGTTGCGGAACATTTCCAGCTGGTCCGTGTTCCTCCGTCATCTTCGGTGACCAGAAACGCCAGCTTGTCCATCTGGTCAGTGAAGTCTGTCAGTATGACGGCATCGTACCTGAGCAGTTCCCCGAGTTGCTTGCGCTTGACCACTATCATAAACTCGGATATGCTCGGGTTGTACAGTCTCAACTCCGCCTCAGTGCTTGCCGAGAAACCGTCCACCGCGCCCATCTGTACGTGGAATTCACTGCCGCCGGCGAACCAGGTATCGTAGTTGCGGAGCATTCTGAAATTTTTCAATTTCAGCTGCCTGCCGCTTCCTGTGCCCGAACTGCCGCCGGCCCTGGTCAGGAAAAGCTCCGCAGGTGTGAAGCCGGAATCGGTGTTTGAATTTATCACCCAAACAGGTCGGCTGGAGGCGACTTTTTCATTTACAAAGACTGAATCAATGATTCTCACTCCGTCTTCGTCCACTGTTATCTCATATCCGTAATTGGACTCCGCCCCATATCCGGGATCGAAGGTGATGATGGGGTATGTAGTCCCGTCCCAATCCTCACTGTATGGTACATATATCTGCAAATCGGAAGCAGCCAGGGCATCCAGGCAAGCTTGGGCATCAACAGCCCCCGACCTTGTAGCGCATACTCCGGAAAAGTAATCTTCAAAAAGGGACCTCATCGGAGTGCCGTATGACGAAGCTCTGGTGCCTGCATCCCCGACTCCGGATCCCGGGTTCGTTATCAGATCCTTGAGCGTATATTCCTCATCATATCCATTACCAGACGAGGCATTGACGGCATCATATACTTCCTTTAACTGCTCTGCGCCTATCGGTAGACCCGAAAGAATTCCCGCGACTTCCCGCTTCGAAAAACTGACCTTCTCCACGGTCCCGGACTTTGAACCGGGGATATCATATTCCCCACAGGAAACCGGCAGCAGCGCCAGAAGCGGCATAAAAAACAAAACCCTTTTCATAGTTCAATCTTTTCTGCAAAGTGAACTATAAATAAGGGTTTGAAGAAAAATGTAATCCTTTAATTTGCTAAATGCCCGGAGAGGTGATTCACGACGCGCTATTTGCAAAATGAGATGAAGCGGATTTTGTTGCAAAAATCCGTAATCAACGACACTTGCGAGAATCCGGCACCACGGAAAATATCAGCCGTCTGATTACCGAGTTGCTCGTTTATCTCAACAAAACCGACCCCTCCTTTCTTTAAACAACTCACTGCCCATACGGCCAGGGCACGGTAAAACACGAGAGGGTCATCATCTGGCACGAACAGAGCCAGGGATGGCTCGTAATCCAGGACATTCCGGCACATCAGACGCTTCTCTCCTTCCATTATATATGGGGGATTGGAAACGATAATGTCAAATCCGACATCAAATCCGTGCGGTGCCTCCTTATCCAGCACATCGTAACGGACAAAATCAGGAGCCGGTCCATCAAATTGTCTGCGGGCGACATCCAAAGCCTCCCTACTTATATCCACCGCTACAACCTCCACTCCCGGCACTTCCTTTTTCACCGTCCAGGCAATGCATCCGGAGCCTGTACACAAATCGAGCACACGAGCTCCGGCTCCTGCCGTTGTTGCTGCCTTCACCGCCATTTCCGCAAGCTGCTCGGTCTCAGGACGCGGAATCAACACAGCAGGACTGACCTTGAATCTCCTGCCGCAGAAATCCGCATATCCGAGGACATACTGCAAAGGTTCCGCAACTGACAACCGCAGCAAGTCATTCTGTAGTCCGGGCAGGGCGGATTCGGGTATTTCGGTATCCGGCTCCGTGAGATGGGTATAACTCTTCACCCCGAGACGCTCTTCGCAAAGCCTGAGAACTATACTCCTGGCCTCACGCTCCGAATAAACGGAAGCGAGAGCCTTACAGCCCTCGCGTATGAAATCCTTCAGTAACAATTATTTGTTGAATTTTCCTCCGGACAACTTTCCTCCGGTCTTCATTGACTGGAAGATATTTCCGCCGAAATCCGTCACCTTGAATGATGCCTCTCTGCTGCGCGCGAAAGCGAGGTCTATGAGCTTATCTATCATAGCCGGGAACGGCAGACCATCATAATCCCAGAGATAGTTGGAAAGCGAACCCGGGATGGTATTTATCTCGTTGACATACACTCTGTTGTCCTCCTCGTCCTTCATAAAGTCTATTCTGGCTACACCTTCACAGGCAAGGACACGGAACGTCTTGCGGGCAAGATCCTTGATGAGGGAAGTCTCATCGTCGGAAATCCTGGCCGGAAGTTCGCGCTTGGTGGACTGCATCCCCTTGGACTTGGAACCCGGATTCATATATTTGTCCGAATAGGTGAGTATCTCGCCGCTTCTCTGAGGAACCTCACAGACGGAAGCCTCGCACTCTTCGTAGTTGCCGAGAACGGAGCAGTTCACTTCCTTGAGTTTCTCGACAAGCTTTTCAACTATTATTCTGGTAGTGAACGAGCAGGCGTTGTCCACGGCCTCGATGAACTCCTCCCTGTTATGGGCAGGTCTGATACCTACACTGGAACCTGAATTGGCCGGCTTGACTATGACAGGATAGGAAAGGCTCTTTTCCATTGCCGCAATGACCGAATCCCTGTCCTGATACCAGTTTTTGTCATTGAACCAATAGTAGTCAATGACAGGAATTCCGCTGCTCTGAAGAATCATCTTCATCGTTATCTTGTCCATTCCATTTGCGGAAGCAAGCACGTCACACCCCACGAACGGTATACCTACAGCCGCCAGGACACCCTGCAACGTACCGTCCTCACAGTTGGTCCCGTGAAGCGTAGGGAGAATGACATCAAGCTTTGAAATCACCTTTCCACCGAAAAGGCCCTGTTTATTCGAATACAGGTTGAAATCTCCATAAATCGGCTTCATGAACACTTCCCGCGCCTTGGTGAAAAGAGATTTCATATCCTTGTAATTGCTGAGATCGAACAACGCGTCTCCGGTATACCACTTGCCCGTCTTGGCAATATATATCGGAACCACGTCATACTTCTGCCTGTCCATAGCCTCCATAGTCTGGATGGCTGAGACCACTGATATCTCGTTCTCGACGGAACGCCCGCCAAAAAGAACTCCGACTGTAATTTTCATATCTGTTATTTGAATGTATCCGGTAAATCGTTTTCGTACAATATGGCATCTCCCGGGCTCGCCAGAGTGGAAATGCTCCTGACTGCCTGCGCGAGGTTGTCCGCACAGATTATCCTGTCTTCAGGCATACCTTCCTCCCGGGCTCCGGAGAGAATGGCCTCCCTATTGTATCTGTTCACTATTATCAATATGTCAGCCACGCGTGCGGCCTCCCTGCCGAGCAATCTATCCTCCTCCTGCTGCCTGCTTCCCAGCTCCACGAACCCCGGAGTCACGACTATGCGTTTGGCACCTTGTGGAAGTTTCATCCTGTCCAATACGTCCAGAGCCATTCTGGCACCTTCCGGATTGGAATTGTATGCATCATCGAGGATAGTCATCCCACCCTTGACCGATACAGAAAGCCTGTGCTCGACCTGCTGGAGTTTCGAGACGGCAATCTGCTGCTGACGGGCGCTGACGCCAAGAGCATCACCGACCGCGATGGCCGCAAGTATGTTGAGGATATTGCAGTCCCCGACAAGGGACGTGTGGAAATGCACCCCATTCACGTCAAAATCGGTGCCGGAAGAGCTGAAACTCAGATTCTCAGCCCTATAGTCCACATCGGAAGACTTCACTCCATATCTCGCAATGCGGCATCCTGTCGGGATATCTCCGTAAGTGGCTATACCCTCCGAGTCTTCGTTTATGACGCCGAGTCCGTCGGAAGGAAGGGAACGGACCAGCTCGAACTTCGTCCTCTGGATGTTCCCGAAGGTCTTGAACGTTTCAAGATGCATCTGCCCCACGGAAGTTACGATTCCTATTGTCGGATGTACAAGATCGCATATCTCCTTGATATCTCCCGTCTGCTTGGCACCCATTTCGACGATGAACACCTGATGATGGGGCTTAAGATATTCCCTTATCGTCCTCACGACACCCATAGTGGTGTTGTAGTTGCCCGGTGTGATCAGAGTATTGTATTTCTCGGAGAGTATCCTGTACAGAAAGTTCTTGGTGCTTGTCTTTCCGTAACTTCCCGTCACACCTATGATGACCAGGTCCTTATGTGCCGCAAGTTTCCTGGCGGCATCACGTACGTACCAATTATTGATGGCCTTATTGAGCGGAGCGTTGATAATATCCGCGAGAAGCATCGTAAAGTCGGTGAAGACCACAGCCACGGCCATAGCCCATATGCTCCACAGCCCGAGTGCTATGACAATCAGAGTGGCCGTAACCCCCAGACGCCACATGCGCGGAGTCATCACGAACTTCACTTTTGAGTCGAACGTCCACAGGTTCCTGAACACTTTCCCCTTGGACCACCTCATGAATCTGTCCGCCTTGTAGGAGTTCTGCTGGAACATCTGCATCGAATATCTCAATGCGAACAGCCACAGAACAAGCAGGCAGAGAATCAATGATATGTGCAGGATATCCATCTTATTTACCGAAGAAATTATTGAGGACCGAAAGGAACATTCCGCTCTGTGCAAGGAATGCAAAATGGCCCGTGCCCGGCACGGATACCAGACCGGCATCCGGAATGAGCCGTTCCATTATCTTTGCATCCGAAATCGGGGTAGCCGTATCATCAGTACCCCAGAACAACACTGTAGGGGCCTTTATGGAAGGCATCACCTTCCGAAGATCTTCGTTGACGACCTTTGAAAGTATGGCCTTCATCCGAGGAGAGGCATTCCTGTAATCGGACGAGCCGGCCCTTTCACGATATTTCTCATATCTTTCCCTGTCACGAAGGACTTTCAAGATGTACCATTTCGTAATCTTGTACGAATAGACCTTGGCATAATATTTCAACGAACGACGCGGCTTGATGCCTGCGGCATCGGTGAGGACCATTTTCCGGACATCGTTCCTGGAAGCAAATAGAATCGCAACCCTGCCTCCGAAAGAATGGGCTACCAGACTTGGGCAGTCGAATCCGCGATCCTTGCAGAATGCTTCGAAAAACTCCGTATATTCCTCGACCCCCCATACGGAATCAGGCTCCTCAGACTCTCCGAACCCCGGGAAATCCAAGGCTACGACCCTGTACTGATCCTTCATCCGGTCTGTTATGGCGTCGAATATGCTGTGGTCACACCCCCAGCCGTGAAGGAAAATTATCACATTCCCTTCACCGCGGTCCTCGAAAAAGACTCTCTTCCCTTTGTATTCCGTCTCCATCAGTTGAAATAATCCACTTCGTCGTCATCTTCTTGCGACGAGGTCTGTTGCGTTTCCGTTTCGATATCCCCTCCGGTGCAGGAAAGATTGAATGACGCTCCGGCCGGAGCCACAAAACGGTCATTCTCACTCAATCCCAAGGTGCCGTCCTCAAGGCATTTCTTCATCCAGATACCCCAGATAGGCAGGGCCATATTGGATCCACCGCCGAGCGCCAGGGATTCGAAATGCACCTGACGGTCTTCGCATCCGACCCATATACCGGCCGTAATGTACGGTGTGTACCCGATGAACCATCCGTCGGAATTGTCATTCGTAGTACCGGTCTTTCCTGCAATCTCTCCCATAAGCCCATACCTCGAACGGAGTCTCGATCCGGTTCCCTGTCTTACGACACCCTCCATCAGATTCACCATAAGGTATGCCGTATTCTCCCCTATCGCCTCTGTCTTCTGATTAGTGAATTCCGAGAGTACGTTACCCTGATTGTCCTCAATCCTGGTTACGAATATAGGGGTGACATACACTCCCCTTGAAGGGAATGTGTTGTAGGCTGCGACCATTTCGAACGGATTCAGGTCCACAGGACCCACACAAAGGGAATATACCTCATCGATGTGATTGCTGATTCCCATCTTGTGCATCATCCTTGCCATCGCCTGAGGGCCGAACTGCTTCATCAGATAGGCGGAGATATTGTTGGAACTATGAGTAAGACCCCATTTGAGCGTCACAGTCTTGCCTATCCATTCGTCTTTGTCGGTACTCCTCGGAGTCCAGGTCTCATTGTCAGGATTGCCTGTCAGGAACGTCTGAGGCATATTTACAACCTTGTCACAAGGGGTCATACCTTCCTGCATCGCGAGCGTGTAAAGGAAAGGTTTGATGGTGGATCCCACCTGCCTGCGTCCCTGACGTGCATTGTCATATTTGAAATACCTGTAATTCGGCCCGCCGACATAAGCTTTCACCCTGCCTGTCGAAGGCTCCATCGCCACGAAACTAGCGCGAAGGAATGATTTGTAATAACGTATGGAATCATCCGGAGTCATCGTCGTATCGATGTATCCTTTCTGGTTCCAGGCAAACACCCTCATCTCCTGAGGCTCCTTGAACGAACGGAGAATCTCCGCTTCGCTAAGCCCTGCCTGCCTGCCTGCGCGATACCTGTCGCTCCACTTTCTGGCCTGATTCATCAGCAGGTTCACCACATCATCTTCAACGTCATTTGAGAAAGGATTGTTTCGCTTCCTCTTCAGTTCGGAAGACAACTGCTTCTGAAGTTCTCCCCCGAGATGCTCTGCAACAGCTTCTTCAGCATATCTCTGCATCTTATAGTTGATGGTCGTATATATCCTCAATCCATCGAGATCCAGATTATAGTCACTGCCATCAGCCTTCTTGTTCTTTGTAAGCCATCCGTAGAAATCATCGTTGACCCACCTCAGTGAATCTACGGAATATTCCTCCGGATACTGATAATTCTTCCTCTCCGGCTTGGTGGCGTTCATCTCTCTGCGGACCATATCCCTGAAATAAGGAGCCAACCCCGTATTGTGGTCCTGATAATGGTAGGTAAGATCTATCGGGAGGAGCTTGAGCGAGTCACATACGTCCTTGTCAAGCTTCCTGTACCCCTTGCTGAATCCCGTGGATTTAGGCAAATCTGTCTGAGTCATCCTTCCGAGGACAAAATTTCTCCTGACAATCGACTGTTCCGGATTGAGCGCGGGATTGTATCTGGTAGGTTTGTTGACCATCCCGATAAGCGTGGCAGCTTCCTCCACCGTAAGATCCTTGGGCTCCTTGGAAAAGAAAGTCTCGGATGCCGACTTCACGCCATAAGCCCCGCTTCCGAAGAATATGGAATTGAGGTACATATCCATAATCTCCTCCTTGGTGTAGTTCCTCTCCAACTTGACCGCCGTGATCCATTCCTTCAATTTCGTCCATACCATCACGACCTTGGACCAGCCGGGTACCTTGCTGTTCATATCTGATCTCGGATACAGGGTCTTTGCCAACTGCTGCGTTATCGTACTGCCTCCTCCCTGGCTGGAATCCCTCATAAGGATTGTCTTGAACGCCACACGTCCGAGACCGATCATATCAATGCCCGAGTGCCTGTAGAATCTGGCATCCTCCGTTGCCACGGCGGCATGGATGAGATACGGGGAAAGTTCTTCGTAACTTACGTAGGTACGATTCTCGATATGGTATGTCGCAAGGACCTCCCCGCCCTCCGCAATCACCTGAGTGGCAAGCTTGTTGTCCGGATTTTCCAATTCTTCGAAAGAAGGTATCTTAGCGAACGCTGCAACCAGCCCCAGCATCACTCCCAAAATGACAAACGGAGCTGTCAGGATTATCCAGAACCACTTGATTATTTTTTTCTTATTCATAATAAGAAAGTCTTTAGTGAAGACACAAAATTAACGATTAAATTTGGAAAAATGCCGAGTTTGTATGTTTCTTTGCAGAATGTTTTAACACAGAAGACGATATGGAGGGTAATCTGGTTATTGTGGAGTCTCCGGCAAAAGCGAAGACCATTCAAAAATTCCTTGGAGATGACTTCGTGGTCAAATCCAGTTTCGGTCATATCCGTGACCTTCAGGAAAAAAAGCTCAGCATAGACATAGACGGCGGTTTCATCCCGGAATACGTGGTTCCCGATGACAAGAAAAAACTCGTTGAAGACCTCAGGAAAGCTGCGGCAAAAGCCGGCACAATCTGGCTGGCTTCCGATGAAGACCGCGAGGGAGAGGCTATCTCCTGGCATCTTATGGAAACTTTGGGGCTCGACAGGGAACGCACAAGAAGGATTGTTTTCCACGAAATAACCAAGGATGCCATACTGAACGCAGTCAAGAATCCTCGCGAGCTTGATATGAATCTCGTCAACGCCCAGCAGGCCCGCAGAGTCCTGGACAGGCTTGTAGGATTCGAGCTTTCCCCGATCTTGTGGAGAAAGATCCAGAGAGGTCTTTCTGCAGGAAGAGTACAGTCGGTGGCACTGAAACTGATAGTTGACAAGGAACGTGAGATTCTGGCATTCGAGCCGCAGGCCTATTATAAAGTCGACGGTCTTTTCGACGCAGGCGGCATCAAGGTGAAAGGAACTCTCAGCAGCAGGTTCGACAATATCGAGGATGCACGCAAGTTCCTGCAGGACAGCATAGGAGCCATCCACTCCGTCGATTCAGTGGACAAGAAAGAGGGTACAAGGTTCCCCGCACCTCCGTTCACCACATCCACACTCCAGCAGGAGGCGGCACGCAAGCTGCATTTCCCTGTCAGCACTACGATGCGTGTGGCGCAGAACCTCTATGAAAGGGGTCTCATCACATATATGCGTACCGACTCCGTGAATCTTTCATCACTAGCCCTCGGAACTGCAAAGCAATTCATTACGGACAATTTCGGACCGGAATATTCACACGCAAGGCAGTTCAAGACCAATTCCAAGGGGGCGCAGGAAGCCCACGAAGCAATACGTCCGACCTATATAGCCAATACGGATATCGAAGGGACCGAACAGGAGAAAAAACTCTATTCGCTCATTTGGAAGAGGACAGTGGCATCCCAGATGGAGGAAGCCAGGATTCTGAACACATCCATCAAGGTTACCTCCGACCGCAGGCCGGAATATTTTACAATACAGGCATCCCAGGTATTGTTCGACGGATTCCTCAAACTCTACATCGAGGGCACCGACGACCAGGATCCGGATGACCAGGATATAATCCTGCCGGAAATATGCCCGGGAACCATCCTCACCGAAAAGGGGATTGAAGCACAATGCAAATACACGCAGGCACCGTTCCGGTACTCCGAGGCCACCCTCGTGAAGAAACTTGAGGAACTTGGAATCGGCAGGCCGTCAACCTATGCACCTACCATATCCACCCTCACCACGGGAAGGGGATACGTCACGAAAGGTGACAAGGAAGGTCGCAAAGTTCAGGTAACAAACCTGGCACTGAAGGGCGGTAGCATAAATGAGAGCGTCAGGACGGAGACAATCGGTGCGGAAAAAGGCAAACTGCTCCCGCAGGACATAGGAATCATTGTTTCGGATTATCTTTCGGCCAATTTCTCTTCGATAATGGACTATGACTTCACGGCCAATGTTGAAAAGGAATTCGACCGCATCGCTGACGGCAAGACGGCTTGGGCGACCGTAATAGGCGATTTCTATTCCCCATTCCACAAAAAAGTCGATGACTCCATAGCAGACAGGCAGTACAACCGCGTGGAACGCAATCTCGGCGTCGACCCTTCGGACGGACTGCCAATAATTGCCAAATTCGGGCAGTACGGTCCTTTCGTCCAGAAAGGGGAGGGGGATACGAAAATTTGTGCGAGTCTCGGTAAGGGACAGCTTATCGAGAGCATCACCCTGGAGGAAGCTCTCAGACTTTTCCAACTTCCAAGACTTGTCGGCCAGCTTGACGGGATCGACATCATAGCCCAGAAGGGCAAGTTCGGCCCTTACCTGAAATACGGGACAAAAAACATTTCCCTGCCGAAAGGTGTCGACCCGATAAAAATCTCCCTGGAGGATTGCACGGGAATAATCCGAAATGACGCAGCAAAGTCCTCCGAAAACGATATCATCAAGACATTTGACGGCGATATCTCCATAATAAACGGAAGATACGGTCCTTATATCAAGCACGCAGGGGCCAACTACAAGATTCCTGCAGGCAAGAACGCCCCGTCACTGACCGAAGAGGAATGCCTTGAGATCATCGGGCAGGGACCGGCAAAGCGCAAATTCAGAAGATTCACAAAAAAGAAATAGAATATGTCATCTATCCGTATTGACGAAGTGGACCGCAAGATCCTTTCGATGATGGTCAACAATGCCAGAATTCCGTTCCTCGAGATAGCCAGGGACTGCGGAATTTCCGGAGCTGCAGTCCATCAGAGGGTCAAGAAACTGGAGGACAGCGGTGTCATCTCCGGAGCGAGGCTTATTGTCAAGCCATCCGCACTGGGGCTGAACGTATGTGCATTCATAAGCGTACTTCTGGCTGAAGACAACAAATACCCGGATGTCATCAGCGCTCTTCGCCATATCCCCGAAATCGTCGAATGCCATTTCGTCACAGGCAAGGCCGGAATTCTCGTAAAAGTTTACTGCAAGGACAATGAGCACCTTATGGAAGTTATTCTCAACACCATACAGAGAATACCCTATGTCCAAGGGACAGAAACAATGATCTCCCTTGACGAGCCTTTCGAACGCCAGGTATGGGTGAATGATTACAAAAAATCGGGGCTTAAATCAATCTAATCCACGTATCGACTCCGCCAGGACAAGGTCCTCAGGCGTTGTGATTTTGATATTGAACCTTTCACCTTCGACGAAGGTGACCGGAATTCCTGTTTTCATCAGCACGGAAGCGTCATCTGTAAAGGATATGTCATAGGCCCGGGTATATGCTTCCTTTATATCTTCTGAAAAGAAAACCTGAGGTGTCTGTACGGCACGTATCCTTCTCCTGTCAAGGTAAGTGCCATCGTCTGCGGCAAGTGTATCTACCACAGGAACAACCGGAACGAGAGCGCGTTCCGTCTGCATTTTCTCCACAAGGGATCTGATAAGCCCTACACTCACAAGCGGCCTGACTCCGTCGTGCACCATCACAATAGCCCCATCAGGGACCTTCTTCAATGCGTTTTGCACTGAATGGAACCTTGTGATGCCACCTTCGACTATCACTTGCGGGCAGTCGAGTGCATTTGCTATGCACATATCTTTCCAAGTCCCGATATGGCTCTTCGGGAGCACGGTAATTATCTTCGCTTCCGGAACTGCGGAGACAAATTTCTCAATAGTCCGCTGCAGGATAGGAACTCCATCCAACTCAAGGAATTGCTTGGGGAGGGAGGCTCCCATCCTGGAGCCGCTTCCTCCGGCAACGATAATTATGTAAATTTTTCTGCCCATTAGCCGCGATGACTCGCAAAAATAAAGTTTTTTGCTTAATTTTGTACGATTAGTCCCATTAGTAACTAAAACATCTGAACAAATATGGCATTCTCATTTTTGAATCAAGAGCTCGCTATCGATCTCGGAACAGCCAACACCATAATCTACCAGAACGGTCAGATTGTGCTTGACGAGCCGAGCATAGTGGCTATTGATAACAATACCGGAAAATGCATTGCGCTGGGCCGACAGGCAAAGATGATGCACGAGAAGGTCAATCCTGGCATCAAGACCATCCGTCCGCTCAAAGACGGCGTCATCGCGGATTTCAATGCCGCTGAAATGATGATCAGAGGATTCATCAAAAAAGTAAACAGCAAGCACCACAACATATTCACCCCTAATCTCAAGGTCGTCATCGGCATTCCTTCTGGTAGTACGGAAGTGGAGATAAGGGCCGTGCGCGACTCTTCCGAGCATGCGGGAGGACGGGACGTGTTCCTGATATTCGAGCCTATGGCGGCAGCGCTTGGAATCGGACTTGACATAGAGGCGCCAAAAGGGAATATGGTTGTCGACATAGGTGGTGGCACAACTGAAATCGCCGTTATATCTCTTGGAGGACTTGTCGTACAGGACAGCATCCGTACTGCAGGAGACGTATTCACAAGCGACATCCAGTATTATATGCGTCAGCAGCATAATATCAAGATCGGCGAGATTACCGCAGAGAAAATCAAGATTCAGGTCGGAGCGGTATTGTCGGATCTTGACGAGGAGCCGGAACCGATGATTGTGAGAGGACCTAACCTTATGACGGCGCATCCGGTCGAGGCCGTCATCTCCCATCAGGAGATTGCTCATTGCCTCGACAAATCCATTGCGAAGATTGAGGCTTCCATCTTGCATGTGCTCGAAATGACCCCGCCTGAGTTGTATGCGGACATCGTGGAGAGCGGTATCTACCTCTCCGGAGGCGGTGCGCTCCTGCGCGGTCTCGCACAGAGGCTTACAAACAAGACGACAATTGAGTTCCACGTATCCGAAGATCCTCTGCACGCTGTTGCAAGAGGTACCTGCGAAGCTATCAAGAATACTGAACGTTACCCATTCCTGATGAGATAATGTCCAGGTGGAACAACTCCCTGCCGATTCTAGTCTATGCAGCAACCTTCATCCTATTGGAGGTTGCTGCAGTCGCTATGCTAAAGAGCAGCTCATCCTTGCAGGATATCTGGATCAACCGATTCAGCCATAGGGTGATAGCTACTCTGTGGGGCGGATCCGAAAGGATGAGGGGGTTCTTCACCTTGAAGGACGAGAACGAGGCGCTGTCCAAAGAGAACCTGCGCCTGTCCGAAGAGCTGTCCCGGCTGCGCAGCAATGCCGAAGCAATGGAGCAACTGCAGGACGACAATTACGCATTCATCCCGGCAAGGATTGTCAAGATGAGCAGGAACACCCAGCATAACTACATAATCATCGACAAGGGTTCGGAAGACGGCATTCTGCCAAATTCCGGAATCATAACGAGCAATGGGGCTGTAGGAATAATTCACGCCGTGGACCGGCACTATTCATACGGACTGACCTTTATGAATTCCAAGATGAGCGTGAGCGCCAGACTGGGCAGGGACGGGATAATCGCCCCGATGGTTTGGGACGGCAAACATTCCGACCAGGCCTTGATGACGGATATCCCATTCCACTATGAGGTCACACCGGGAGATACAGTATTGACAAGCGGTTTTTCTTCCGTCTTTCCTCCTGACATCCCTCTGGGAATCGTAGGGGAGTCCAGAATTGTGGACGGAGCCACAAACGAGGTAAAAGTCACGTTGTTCCAGGATTTTTCCACACTGCGTTCCGTATTGGTCGTAATCTTCCCCGACAGGGAGGAGATTGAGAATCTCGAAATGAAAATGGAGGATGACTTATGAGAAACGGAGGGCTTGTCATAATATATCTGATTCTTATCGTCATCCAGATTATACTGGACAACGTTTTCAATCTTTCCCAATATGTGATCGTGTCTTTCCTTCCGGCAATGGTCGTCTGCCTTCCTTCAAGGAACAATACGGTAGTCAACCTGCTTATTGCGTTCGGAATGGCATTCGTCGTTGATTTCTTTTCGACCGGGATGCTCGGGATGACCGCCGTCGCGCTGCTGCCGGTCGCCCTCGTCAGGAATGCCCTCCTCACGCTGATGTTCAGCCAGGAATATTTCTCCAGGAGAAATGACCTTGTCTCTGATGTGCAGGGGCTCAGAAGGACGTTGGTGTGCGTCGAGATTTCCATCGTACTCTATCTTCTGATATATATCATCGTGGACAGCGCCGGTACCAGACCGTTCGGATTCAATCTTTTGAGATTCATCATTTCGCTGACGGTATGCTCTCTGGTGTCCATACTGATTGTCAGCAATTTCTCTCCTAAGGAGCACAAGGACAGATGGGATTAGATCGTAGCAAAAAGATATTGATCGGAATAGGAATCGGAGCGGCAATCCTGCTTGGAAAGCTCTTCTATATCCAGATCATCGACGACAGCTACAAGAGGGATGCTTCCAACAATTCAATGGTCTATCGTACCATATATCCCCTGCGCGGAGTGATTTATGACAGGAATGAATCCATACTGGTCGGAAACAAGATACGATATGACGTGATGGTCACTCCGCGCGACGTCCAACCGTTCGATACGCTGAAACTGGCCGAAGTTCTCGACACCACTGCGGATTTCATCAGGGAAAGGATGGATTATTACAGGACCTATCGTAGCAGGATAGGCTTCCAGACCGTAGTGTTCCTCAAACAGGTGCCGGGAGAGACGTATCTCAAATTTGCCGAACTCGAATATTTGTTCCCCGGATTCCAGGGGCAGGTTCGCTGCGAAAGGGATTACCCAATCGATGCCGGCGGCAACCTTCTCGGATATGTTTCCGAAGTGGATGCGGACTTCCTGAAAGAGCATCCGGACGAATACAAAAGCGGCGACTACATAGGAAGGACCGGTCTTGAGGCGGTAAGGGAAAAGGAACTGCGCGGAGAGAAAGGCTACCACATATTCTTGAGGGATTCGAGAAACAAAGTCCATACTGCATACAAGGATGGACAGTATGACAAGAGCGCAGTCCCGGGAATGAATGTAGTCACCACGATAGATGCCGGACTCCAGGGTTACGGGCAGATGTTGATGCAGGGCAAGACAGGAAGTGTAGTTGCAATAGAACCGTCCACGGGAGAAATCCTTGCAATGGTGTCCAGCCCGGGAATAAGCGTCGACCAACTCGCCAACATCGGAAAGCACTACAACGAAATCATAAACGATCCGAAGAAACCGATGTTCAACAGGACAGTGCAGGCGTCATACCCCCCAGGATCGGTTTTCAAGCTGGTGAACGGGCTGATCGGCCTGGAAGAAGATGTTCTGAAACCCGAATACACTTATCCGTGCAACAGAGGATATGCCTACAGCAAAACAAGAAAACTCGGTTGTCACGCGCATCGTTCTCCATTGAATCTGGAAGATGCCATAATGATGTCCTGCAACGGCTATTTCTGCTATGTCCTCCGTAATGTACTCGAAAACCGGAAGTATAAGTCAATATCGGAATCCTTCGACAAATGGAGGGAATATGTTCTGAGTTTCGGCTTCGGAAGGAAGCTGGGCAGCGATTTTCCTTCCGAACTCGGAGGCAACATCCCGACTTCGGCATACTATGACAAGATATACGGGAAAGGTTCCTGGAGATTCCCGACGATAGTTTCCCTGTCAATAGGCCAGGGAGAGATCGGCGCCACTCCGCTTCAGATTGCAAATCTGGCCGCAACCGTTGCCAACAGGGGATATTACTACATTCCGCATATCATCAAGGAAAGCGAAGGAGTGGAAATCGATCCTGTCTATAAAGAGAAACAGTACACTCTTGTTGACACCAGCCAGTTCAAGAAGGTGATACACGGTATGTGGAAGGCCGTAAATGCTCCTGCAGGAGAAGGGGGCACGGCACACGTCGGAGCAGTTCCCGGGCTTGACATCTGCGGGAAGACAGGTACGGCTCAGAACCCTCACGGGAAGGACAATTCAGTATTTATCTGTTTCGCTCCCCAGGACAATCCCAGGATTGCCATCGCCGCTTATGTGGAGAACGCCGGATTCGGTGCCACCTGGGCCTGCCCTATCGCATCGCTGATGGTTGAAAAATATCTCACCGGAGAGATCAGCAGGCCGGAGCTTGAGGAAAGGATATTGAATACAAAACTCTACTGATGGCGGAATACAGTCATAACATATTCGACAGAGGATACAAAAAGACCATTGACTGGGTGCTGATAGGGTGCTATGTCCTGCTTGTATTCATTGGTCTGATAAACATCTACGCCTCCATTCACTCAACGGAAGGCGGCAGCATTTTCAACCTTGCCAGCCGTAGTGGAAAACAGTTGGTGTGGATAATCACGTCAATTGGGCTGGGAACGGCCATACTGTTCCTTATCAGCCCGAGACTCTGGGAAGTAATCTCCACCCCCGCCTATTTCGCCGCTCTCGGACTGCTCGTAGCGGTCATTTTCCTGGGAGTCGAGGTAAAAGGATCAAGATCCTGGTTTTCCTTCGGTGCGGTAAGTTTCCAACCGGCCGAGATCTCCAAGATAACCACATCCCTGTTTCTTGCAATGGTTATGAGCAAGTCCGGATTCAAGCTGGACAAGTTTTCCAACCTTCTGAAAGCCGGATTGATACTTGGAATCCCTATGCTCATTATCCTGGCGGAGAGCGAAACCGGCTCAATGCTGGTTTACCTTGGATTCCTCATTGTCCTCTACAGAGAAGGGATGACCGGCTGGATACTGGCCTTCATCGGCCTGATCATAGTGCTGTTCATCCTTGCACTGACCGTCTCTCCGTGGCTTTCAATCGTTATACTGCTTGTCATCGCATCGCTGTTCCTATATTTCAACACTAGAGATATGCGTCACAAGACCCCGGAATGGAGGCTGATAGTAACATCCACAATCGCTGGTGTCCTTGCCGGCATAGCTCTGATAATCTCCACCGACTTCGTATTCAACAATGTCCTTCAGGACCATCAACGCAAGCGTATCGAAGTGCTTCTCGGAATGAAAGAAGACCCGTCTGGAGTGGGATACAACGTACACCAGTCGATGATAGCCATAGGTTCCGGAGGGTTCTTCGGGAAAGGCTACCTCAACGGAACCCAGACGACATACGGCTTTGTTCCGGAGCAGAGCACCGACTTCATTTTCTGCACAGTCGGAGAGGAATGGGGATTTTTCGGATGCCTTATGGTCATCCTGATATATCTGGTGCTGATATTCCGCATTGTCTATGATGCTGAGCAGAGCCGGGAGTCCTTCACCCGGATATACGGATACTGCGTAGCCAGCTGTATTTCAATGCACCTGTTCATCAATATCGGGATGACAATAGGTCTTATGCCCGTCATCGGAATACCGCTTCCTTTCGTCAGTTACGGCGGATCCTCCCTATGGACTTTCTCCATAATGCTTTTCATCTTCCTCGCTCTCTACCGGCAGGAGAAGAAATATTTTTAGTATCTTTGCCCCTCACTCAGCCTTGGTGGTGGAATGGTAGACACGAGGGACTTAAAATCCCTTGGGCAGTAATGTCCGTGTGAGTTCGAGTCTCATCCGAGGCACAGGATTAAGAGCCAGCTAATTAATAGCCGGCTCTTTTTTTCGTTCATTCATCTGAACTGATGAAACAGGATTGCTTAGACAGCGCCGGAAAAGCAACCGGGGTACAGCAGTTACCCTCAAGCTGAATACCACAAGGCAGGTTCGATATTGATGTACACACCCGGTACGGAACTCTTCGACGGAGTCATTCATCCGGATGCAGGACTCTATGACAGATACTTTGACATAGATATGGCAGCCGAAGAGCAGGGTTGCACGGTGCATACAGTAACGAATACCCTCCTTTCAATGCCGTCCGGCAGGCTTATTGCCCTTGCCGAAGCGTCCCTTACATATGACGTGAGCGGTCTGCCGGACAGAAGACCTATCGGCTGGACCCCGACTATTCAGGAAAAGGCTTCAGGGAGTTCCTTCAGTCACGAGGCGTGAAAATTATCCGCATCAGTAAAGAGGACGCCGACCACTATACCAACAATTACCTGACTGTAGATGCGCGGCACATAATGTCAGTAGCCGGGCAGAGTGAATATCTTGAAGCCGAGTATGAAAGAAACGGAGTGAAAGTGGAATGGGTTCCTCTTGAGAACCTCATCGGAGGCTACGGAGCCGCACACTGCATGACCCAGGTGCTCAACCGTAGTATATCATCTTGCTCTTCGGGATGCAGTCACTGAGAGTGATTTTCAGGTTGGGAATCGCCTGACCGACATCACGCAATCTCTCGATTGTGAAATCATAACCTTTCTTCGGATCTGGCTGGAGTTCTTTCTGACACCCCACGATTGTAAGTGTGGCTTCTACAGCCAACAAGAGTAATAATATCTTTTTCATACCAGCAACTATACTCATCTTTTTTGAAAAACCTTACCTTTGTGAATCAACGCTAATACGGATGAGAAAGTTATTCATTTCGCTTTTTGTTCTCTGTTTCACTGCTTCCTTATCGCAGGCACAGAACTTCGAGACGGCATATTTCCTGGACAATTACTCCTATTCGTACAGGGGCAATCCGGCTTTCCACAGCGAGAAGAACGTATATGCTGCACTTCTTGGAAATACCGAAGCAAGGATAGGGAGCAAATCCGGACTCACGAATTTCATCTTTATCAGGAACGGTGAGATCCTTACCGGTCTGAGCGACAGAATCCCCGTTCAGGAATTTATCAGCAACCTCCAGGATGTGACGGATGTCAACACCGCAGTCGGATTGAATCTCGCCACGGCAGGATTCTGGGACAAGAAACATATCGCTTACCACACCATCGAACTGAATGTTAGGACGTATTCCATTGGAAATATGCCGCGCGAAATGTTCTCCTTCCTCAAGAACCCGGAGGACAAAGACTATGATATACCTCCGGCAAAAGTCAACGTCAATCTGTATTCTGAAATTGCCTACGGTTATTCCCGCGCGATAAACTCAAAGCTCAAGATAGGAGGAAGGGCAAAGCTTATTATTGGTCTCGGGCAGGTGGATATAGAGGCTGACCACATCATGGCGGCAAAGGTTGGTGATACTTATGCCATCCATAGCGATGCCCGTATCACTGCCTCACAGACAGCTATCGACATTCCCAAGAGAGAAGACGGAACATATAAACTCAGCCAGTCGGCGTTTGTGCCTTCCAAGATCGGTCTGCCGGGACTAGGTTTCGGCTTTGATCTGGGCATCAGCTATCAGCCTGTCGAGGGGCTGGAAACATCCATTGCCATCAATGACCTTGGCGGCACGTTCTGGGTACACAACGTAAGCGGAAGGGCAGCCGGCACCGCGTATGTGGACAAACTGGCCCCGGAGAGGAAAGAGGAAATCCTGCAGTCTCTGGAGAGACTTGTCAAGTTCCAATCAGAGGGAAGTGCGAAAAGCAGCTTCGTGATGCTGCCGTTCACGGCCAATGCCGGAGCAAGGTACACAATGCCCTTCTACAAGAGCTTGTCAGCCGGCCTTTTCCTGACCTACAAAAACTTCTCCACCTCATATTTCAACGCCCGGCTCGGTGCGACCGTCACGCCCGTCGATTGGTTCAGCTTCACTGCCAACTACGGCTACGGCTCATTCGGAAGTAGCGTAGGTGCGGCATTCAGCATCACAGGAGGCATATTCAACTTCTTCCTCGGGGCCGAGAGCTTCCTTGGCAGGACCATCGAGAAGATTCCTCTTCCTATCGGAAAGTTCAGGACATCAATAGATTTCGGCATCACATTCTGTATATAATCAGGAAGTCTTGCTATCTACGTGGGATGAATCTTAGATTTCCCCCAGACAATCACCGTCAGAATCGCCGCTATCCAGGGGAGAATACGTTTCATATCAAATAATGTCTGCAATGGAAGCTATGTAGCAGCGTCTGCGCATATACAGCTGCCTGTCATAACTGTTCCAGATGTTCACTGCCGAATTGGACTCAATCTGGGGATTGGTTATCGACCACTTGTTCCCTATCAAGGCTGCTTTCCGATGTATCTCCCTGTAGAAGATGGAGGATATCCCCCTGCCCTGCCAGTCGCCCGTTGCACCTGTGAGCATCAGGTCTGTCATTCTGTAATCGTTCATCGCACGCAACAAATGCAGCCATCCGAAGGGGAACAGATGCCCGCGAGCCTTCTGAAGCGCTCCGGAGATACTCGGGAAAGATATACCGAATGCGACCGGCTCACCCTCCGAATCAAGCAGGACACAGCTCGACCGGTCTGAAACGAACGGCATAACACCCGCCGCCTCTTCCTGTTTCTCCTCTTCGGTGAAAGGAATAAAGTTGTAAACCGACTTGGAAAAGCTTTCGCTATACATATCGAAGAATTTTCTGACCGCTGCCGGATCCTTCTTAATAATGTCAAGATTACCTATCCTGATGTCATACCTCTGCTCCAGAAGCGATGAAAGACGCACCGTCTTATCCGGGAGAGGTTGGGTCATATCCAATTTGTATTGTATCCAGTCACATTCCTTGCGGAACCCGAGGGCCTCGACAAGCTTGGGATAATACGGATAGTTGTATATGCAGTTGAACGGAGGGGTATTCTCGAAACCGTCCACAAGCATCCCCTGTTTGCCGAGAGTGTTGTAGTACAGAGGGCCGTGTATCTCGGTCATACCTTCCTGCGCAGCCCAGGATGCCGCCGTACGTATAAGGGTCCCGGCGACTTCCAGGTCATCTATCGTGTCGAACCATCCGAACCTGGCTCTCTTCGTACCATAGACTTCATTGTAACGCGGGTTGATGATGCCGCATATCCTCCCGACGATGTCTCCGTCCCTGTACGCCAGCCACATCTTCCTGCTGCAGTAGGACAGGGACGAGCAGGACATCAGCGACTTGCGCTGGTCCGGATGCAAAGCGGGAACATACTGTGGACACCCACGGTACAATTTGTCCGGGAATCCGATGAAACGGTTCAGGTCACGCCGACCTCTCACTTCAACTACTCTGACACTCATAACAACAGAAGCAGACGATAGATGGCGAAACCGAGATAATTACCGACGGCATACCCGATGACTCCGATGGCCAGTCCGGCAGCAAGGACGCTACGGTTCTTCATAGCGGCGCTCATCATCGGCACGAACGGAGGCGAACATATCAATGAAACGGACGCCACCGTGACGGTATCCGCGTCAATCCTGAATATCTTCGCCAATATGACCTGCAACGCCAAAGAGGCGAATATCACGAACGTAAGATATCCCAACAGGGGAAGTCCTCCGGCTGCGTTGAATCCGCTCAGGTCCGCCATCGACGCCACCACGATGCTGAATACGTAGATAAGGTACATCCCTATATCATACCCCGCACTGCGGGCTCTTAGCCCGGGAATGAAGGATGCCGCTATTCCAAACGTCGTGAGCGAAAGTATAAGGACTACCATAAACCACTCGTCACCGGCAAGCATCGCAAGCCCGGCCGACAACGCTACGATAAGAATCGTGATGCCTATCACCTTCAGGATATCCTTTCCCGACTGAGCCTCGCCTGCACCAGTCTTCTTCTGCTCAGGAACGAGAACTTCAGAAGAAGCGTGGGGAAGTATCCTGCGGAAAAGTTTTATCCCAATCGCCAGCAGAAACGAAAGGTATATGAACGATATGATCATATCGTAGGAATTCAATAGGATAAATGTCTCCTCCGGCACATCCAGCATCGTCTTGAGAGCGGCAAGGTTTATCGTTCCTCCGGTATAGACTCCTGTGAGCAACGCCCCTACCTTCTCGCCTCCTTCGATATCCTTTCCGAAAATGAAAAACCCTGCGAAGACGACGGCGACAACCGATATCACTCCCGTCAGGAGCGCGGCCGCAGAGTCTTTCGTGCCGGTCCTCCCGTAGGTACAACTCATAAGCATAAGCGGTATCGCCAACGGAACAGTGGCATTGCTGAGGAGATTCTGGACTGTCTGGAGCCCGTCAGGCTTCCACAAGTTCCCGAGAAGGATTCCTAGGGCATACAACAGCAGCACGGGGCCGATCTTCCCGAAAATCTTCACTTTGGAGCACACCAGTTTCACTCCTGCAGGGGCAAGGAGGAATACTGGGATATAAAGTATTGCACCGATTCCCATATTCAGTGCCAATATAGCCATTTTTGCTATATTTGTAAACCGTCGTACAAGACCCGACGGGGGAAATATGTTTGAAAAAGACGTTTACGTACGAAGGAGGAAGAGACTCCTTGAGAAGATGGAAGGCCAGAGCGGCATCATTCTCTTCATCGGCAATGTAGATTCACCGGCTCAATATAGGGAAAATGCCTACAAATGGCGTCAGGACAGCAACTGGCTGTATTTCTTCGGTATCGACAAACCTCGCTTTGCTGCCGTGATCGACATCGATACGGCGGAGGAAACGATATATGCCGACGATTTCGATATCGACGACATCATCTGGACGGGGCCGATGCCCTCTGTGCAGTCTCAAGCCGAATCCGTCGGAGTATACAGGACCGACAGGTATGACAAGCTTTCCTGGGTTGTCAGCGAGGCCATCATCAAGGGTCGTCAGATACACTTTCTTCCCGCTTCACGATATTACAACGCCCAGAAGATTGCATCTCTCGTCGGGCTGGATCCGTCCGAAACCTTCAGTGCAGGCAAGTCAGGCTGTCCTAAGGCATCGGAAGCCCTTGTCCGGGCCGTCATATCGATGAGACTCATAAAGGAACCCGGAGAAATCAAGCTGCTCGACGCTGCCGGCGTCATAGGGCAGGAGATGCACACCGTCGCCCGCAAGGGTATCAATCTCGGACGTGTCGAGCAGGAGATTGTCGGTGAAATGGAGGGAGCCACCCTGAGCAAGGGATGGGGAGTCAGTTTCCAGACTATCCTGACCCAACACGGGGAGATTTTCCATTGCTCCTCACACGAGGCTGCCATACAGCCGGGAAGACTTCTGGTAATCGATGCGGGTGCGGAGAGCAACGAGCATTACGCATCCGACTTCACAAGGACATATCCTACCGGAGGGAAATTCACCCGGAAGCAGCGCGACATATACAGCATAGTGTACGACTGCAACGAACTTGCGTTCTCTCTCACAAAACCAGGCAAGGCATATCTTGACGTACATCTCGCGGTGGAGCGCAGGATGCTGGAGGGGCTGCGTGACCTCGGACTTGTCAAGGGAGACGTAGATGATATGGTACGCGAAGGAACTGCCGGACTCTTCATGCCGCACGGACTTGGACACAATATCGGACTTGACGTTCACGATATGGAGGACCTCGGTGAGAATCTGGTCGGTTATGATGACGATCAGAAGCGCGCCCAACGCCTCGGTCTCGGAAGCCTGCGTATGGCAAGGCGCCTGCAGCCGGGCAACGTAATCTCCGACGAACCCGGGATTTATTTCATCCCCGACCTCATTGAGAAATGGCGGGCAGAGGGGGCTGGAAAGGATTTCATCAATTTCGACAAACTCAAGGAATACTATGACTTCGGGGGCATCCGCCTGGAGGATGACGTGCTGGTAACGGAGGACGGAGCACGCAGGACGGGAGGAGAACGGCTGCCGATATCCCCTGACGAAGTCGAAGAAACAATGGCAAAAGACTGATTCAAATATGGGATTACTTGATGGAAAGACAGCCCTGATAACGGGCGCATCCAAAGGAATAGGGAAGGCTATCGCCCTCAGATTCGCTCAGGAAGGAGCCGATATTGCCTTCACTGACATAGCTATAAACGAGGATACCGTGCGCGAACTTGAAAACTTCGGCCACAAGGTCAAGGCATATTCTTCCAACGCAGCCGATTTCGCTCAGACCCACGAAGTGGTGGATCGGATACTTGCGGATTTCGGGCGCATAGACGTACTCGTCAACAATGCCGGAATCACGCGTGACACCCTTCTGATGCGTATGGAGGAAAGCCAGTGGGACGCAGTGCTGAACGTCAATCTCAAGTCGGCCTTCAACTTTACCCACGCAGTGGTACCTGTAATGGCCAGACAAAGAGGCGGAAGCATCATCAATATGTCCTCGGTGGTTGGCAAGCACGGTAACGCCGGACAGGCCAACTACTCCGCATCCAAGGCAGGACTCATCGCTCTTGCACAGACCACGGCAAAGGAAATGGGACCACGTGGCATCAGAGCCAACTGCATAGCTCCCGGATTCATCATCTCAGATATGACTGCCGCGTTGTCCGACGAGGTACGCGAAGCCTGGGTCAAGACCATTCCGCTCCGCCGCGGAGGCACGCCTGAGGAGGTGGCCAAGGTGGCCCTCTTCCTCGCCAGTGACCTCTCGTCCTATGTAAGCGGCCAGGTGATAAACTGCTGTGGCGCGATGGACTGCTGATGGACAGGCGCATCCTGAAACTTGACTTGAAAACTTCACTCCGCTGCATCGCCGACCTGGTGATGCCGAGGGTATGTGTAGTGTGTGGAAGGGATCTCATCCCCCAGGAAAGGGATATATGCTTACCCTGTCTTGAGGAGCTTCCAAGGGCCCGATTCTTCAGCTTGAGCCGTAATCCGATGGCAGACAAATTGAACGCCAGGATTGATGATAGCCGTTATTGCTATGCCACCGCCCTGTTTCTCTACAATTCTACGTCTCCATACCGCAACATCCCACAAGAACTGAAATACCGCAGGAACTTCAGTGCCGGGCGCAGGTTCTCCTCGATTCTTGGCAAGGAGCTCGCAGGGTCCGGACTTTTCCGGGATGTGGACCTGGTCATACCTGTTCCCCTGTCCAGAATCAGGAAGTGGAAAAGAGGATACAACCAGGCTGAAATAATCGCCCGCGAAGTGGCATCCGCTCTGAACGCCACACTGGATTGCAAGTCACTGCGCAGGATAAGGAACACGAACACCCAGACCCGGCTGTCCGTACAGGACAAGCAGAAGAACGTAAAAGGAGCCTTCAAGGCTGTCCGTCAGCCATCGACGGGTAGACGGGAGTTCAAACATATCCTGATAGTCGATGACGTGTTCACGACCGGATCGACGGCAGCGGAATGCCATAAAGCCCTGCGGGAAGTGTTCGGAACACAGACCCGGATATCCGTGGCCACGCTTGCCTTTGTTAGTGACTGGATATGACCCCGCCCGATGAATAATATTTCCGATTTTAACGTATATTTGCATTAATGGTGAGTATTGTCAAAAAATGGTTCAAGAACGGTAGGGATATGTCTCTGGTGCAGAGCGTGATGCCGGCAGCCGTGGCAGCCGTATTCGCTGCCGGAAGTGATGGATTCAATATCTGGATGGCCCTCCTGGCGATAATCGGAGTGGCCTGTGCCCATCTGTGTTCGAACATCCTGGACGATTATTTCGACTATAAGGTCGATATGGCAGGAGACAGGGACAGGGTGATCCGCAAAGGATTCCGCGCAATGACGATGAAATACCCCTACCTGACGGACGGAAGCGAAACGCTCGCCTCCACCTGGAAGGCAATAGTGAATTTCGCCATCGTAGCCGGCGCCTGCGGCCTGGGGATTTTCATTTACCGGAGCCTGGGAAACGGGATTCTCGGTGCCGACGGCAGTTGGTGGATTCCAGCGATAGCCGGCTGTACCGCCGTCCTGGCATTCTTCTATTCGGCTCCCCCGCTCAAAATCGCATATCACGGATTCGGAGAATTGGAAATAGGCCTCATTTTCGGCCCGCTCCTGATGATGGGCGTTTACTATGCCAGCTGCGGAGCGATGGACTGGTCGATTGTCTTCATCTCCATACCTGTCGGAATACTGGTGCTTAACATATTGTTTACACATTCGTTCATCGATATGGACGGAGACGAGGAATGTGGAAAGATGACATTCGCAAGACTGATCGGGTCCCGCAGCGCCTGTCTGGCAACATCGTACGTAATAAATATCCTGCCTTTCGCCATAGTGGTCGCCGCCGTATGTCTAGGTACGCTCCATCCTGTCTATCTCCTTACCCTCGCAGCGCTTCCGCGTGCAATCTGGCTGTGTGTTTCATTGACCGGATTTCATAGAGGAGAGCAGGGAGTACCGCAGACACCGCCACGCTGGCTCGGCCCTATGATCAAGGACTGGAACGCCGTACGGGAAGCTGGCATCGACTGGTTCCTTATGCGATGGATGACGGCAAGGAACGTACTCAGCGCCTTCTGTCTGGCTATTATCATCGGCAAGGTCATCCTTTTGATATTCTGACATCTATGAACATTTTCGGACAATTCACATATTGCGCATTCTGGTGGTTCAGGGCAACTTTTCTGGGCAGACGGAAACCTCTGCAGAGCGTTGTCTTCATCTCCGACAGATGCAACCTCAGCTGCAAGCACTGCAGTGTCTACAATCACGAGACTCCTGTGGACAAAAGCCTTGACCAGATCAAGGAGGAACTGGAGTATTGCTATTCCCTCGGCTCGAGATTCGTGGACTTCGAGGGCGGGGAACCGTTCCTGTGGAGGGACGGTGAGGCGACAGTCAATGACCTCTGCGAACTTGCAAGACATATAGGATTCTATTCCTGCACCATCACCACCAATGCCCAGAAGCCATTCGACGGGACTGCCGCTGACAGTATCTGGGTAAGTATGGACGGCGTGGGAGAGGCTCACGAGCGCGTTAGAGGGAAAGGTACGTTCGCACGTCTGGAAGAGAATGTCGCCGGCTGCGGATGCAACCGTCTGTGCGCGAATATGGCGATAAACACCCTGAACGCGGATTCCGTCGCAGCAGCAATCGAATATGTCAAGAAGAGCCCTTATTTCAAAATGATATCGTTGAATTTCCATACCCCGTTCCCTGGAACGGAGGCCCTTGCCCTGGACAAAGACAGGAGGAAGGAAATTATCGATCTGATACTTGACTACAAGAGGCGCGGATATCCCATCATGAACTCAAGGAGCGGCCTCAGGAAGATGCGGGACAACGATTTCACGATGCGATGCTGGATGACGAACTTCGTTTTCCAGGACGGGACCCGCAGGGACCAGTGCATAGGCGAAGAACTGGGCATCTGCCCTGATTGCGGATTCTGTATGGCAGGCGAGGAGTCGGCAGTGATGGAACTCCGTCCCGACACCATACTCAGCGGACTGAAACTCAGAATATAAAATCGACAAGATATGTCTTCAGACAATAAGATTTCATCTCCTTCTGAACTGGGCGGTTACACCCGGGTATCAATGGCGAGCAGCAAGATTGCACTGTCAGCCATAGCGGTACTGGCCGCCGGAATCCTTGCCTGGTGCTTCTTCGGAACTATGACCGACAAAGAGTACATTCAGGGCGTGGTCTTTCCCAGCGAAGGAACCAACGGAGTGACAATTCCCAACGAAGGTATCGTAAAGGAAGTCTTCATACACAAAGGGGATCAGGTGGAGCCGGGACAGGCTCTGGCTCTTGTTTCCGTTTCCGGAGCCTATAGTATCGTCTCCGCACCGTTTGAGGGAGTCGTGCTGTCATATCTTCCCGAGAACGAAACATTTGAAGCATTCGAAGACATCGTAAACCTGCTTCCTTCCGGTACCGAGTCATCGGTAACCAGGGTGACTGCTTTCGCAAATTTCAAATCAAAGAGATTCATCGCCCCCGGTCAGACGGCCCAGATTACTCCGGCCAACGAGACAAGGGAACGGATTGGCTACGTCAAGGGGAAGGTGGTCAGCGTGTCAGCATATCCCGTGAGCAAGAGGGAGGCCGTACTGAAACTCCAGAACCCTTCCCTCGCCGATGAGATTTTCCCTGACGACGCATCCGTCTTTGAAGTTGAAATCGAGATGGAAACGGTTCCGGGACATCCCGATGAACTGGACTGGTCCTTCAAGTCAGAGGAAATCATCGATATGAGCGTCGGTACTTTCTGCAACATCGAGGTAATAGTCAAGGCACGCAACATATTCCGCTATATGCTTGAGAATGTCAGCGAAACCCGGAATTCCATAAAGTTATGGGCAAAAGAGTAAAGAACGGGACATTCACCTTCCTGTCCAATCATATGCAGGGATTCAACGACGCAGTGATGCTCGTCGGCATAGTATCCCTATTGTTGATAATCCCGAAGGTGGCGAGTCCTATCATCACCCAGATTCTGGTGGACAATGTCCTCCCCGGACTCAACCCGGAGTGGGCGGTTCCTCTCATTGCCTTCGCCACCGTGATAGTTTGCATAGAGGTCGGGCTGAGGTTTCTCGAGGCAACGTCCTGGCGCAACCGACTGAGTATGTCGGTAACCTCCGCCAGCGAGATGTTCTGGCATACGTTGCGGCTGCCTGTCGGATATTTCCACGACAAATATGCCGGCGACCTGTCTTCCAGGATATACTACGGAAAGACGGTATCGAAGAAGGTGATAGACAACCTCCTGTGGGCTGCCGGAGATATGATTCTGATTGTGTTTTATCTGTTCTTTATGATAAAGTACAGCCTGTTCCTGTCATTGTTCGCAATACTCCATATCATCTTGAACATAGTCATACTGCGCGTCATCCATAGGAAAAGGGTGGCATCCAGCAGGCAGATGCAGGCGGAGATAGGCAGTCTCCAGGGATTCACGACCGCCGCCATCAACAACATAGACGCAATCAAAGGTTCCACTGCGGAACAGGATTATTTCCGCAAATGGTCCGAGCATTTCACCAGGATGCAGAACGCCACGGTGAAGTGCACTACCAACAATATCCGTGTCGAATGCATTCCTCTTATGATGGAAGCCGTATCCAACGTACTGGTACTTGGAATCGGTGTCTATTACATTATGAAAGGTTACCTGACCGCCGGTATGCTTATGACATTCCAGAGTTTTATGGCAGCGAGCATGAGGCCGATGAGCCACATCACAAACGATGTCCAGGAACTTGCCACGGTCCAGGCCCAGGTAGAAAGGATGCAGGACGTGCTCGACGAGGAATGTGACGTCCCGGATACCCTTGAAAGCGTTGATGGAATAAGCCAGGGGAAACTCAAGGGAGAAGTCGAATTGAAGAACGTCACCTTCGGCTACGACAGGAACGCGGCTCCGCTGATCTCGAACTTCAATCTCAAACTCGAACCAGGGAAGAGCGTAGCGTTCGTCGGCCCGTCAGGATGCGGCAAGAGCACCATTGCGAAACTGGTTTCCGGCCTGTACCAGCCGTGGTCCGGAGAAGTCCTTTTCGACGGGAAAAGGCAATCTGAGATAAACAGGGACGTATTTGCAAACTCTGTTGCGATAGTGGACCAGAATATCGTACTGTTTGACGGAACTGTCGCCGACAACGTGAAGTTGTGGGATGAATCCACGGAAGACTTCGCTATGATACTTGCCTGTCACGACGCACAGATTCACGAGGAGATTGCCATCAGGGACGGGAACTATCAGGCTCCTGTCGAATGCGGTGGGAAGAATTTCTCCGGAGGACAGAGACAGCGATTGGAACTGGCTACGGCATTTGCCAAAGAACCGTCGATAATGATTATGGATGAAGGGACGTCAGCCCTGGATGCCGTCACCGAGGAACTTGTGATGAGCAGCATCCGCAATATGGGATGTTCCCAGATAATAATTGCACACAGGCTAAGTACGATACGCGACTGTGACGAAATCATTGTCCTGAAGGAAGGTAAGGTGGTGGAACGCGGCAACCACGGGCAGTTGATGGCAAACAAGGGATTTTATTCACAACTGGTTGACAACAAGTGATTGCAGTATGTACAAGGATAAACTGAAGGAAAGATATGATGTCAACCGGAAGGCGCTCGATACGGCGCTCGACCAGTTCCTGTCAATGCTCAGCAACGACAGGGGCTATGCCGGCTCGAATCCGCCACAGATTGCCCTCAACTCAATACTGCAGTACTTCAAGCTTGACGAATCCTTCTGTCCCGCCGACTTGAGGACCAAGGATGAGATCAAGCAGTTCTTGAAGTTCCAGGGTCTCTTCTGCCATCACGTCAAATTGGAAGGCAAATGGTGGGAGAACGCTTCCGGACCTATCGTGACCACGGACAGGGACAATAACCTGGTCGCTCTGATACCTTCCACATTCGGATATAAAAGAGTTTATCCTGACGGAAGGCGAAGAAAAGTCAACACAAAAACAATCGAAGGACTGTCTGACGACGGACTGAATTTCTTCCATCTTATGAGCAGGGGGAAACTCTCTCTGCGGGACTTCATAAAATACGGAATCAAATCGGTACCTTCCGGCAATTACGTTCTTGTCATTGTCTGCTGTGCCATCGCCACCCTTCTGAGCCTACTCGTACCGGTTGCCAACAAGATAATGTTCAGCGAGGTGGTACCTTCCGGCATAATCGGTGGAATTCTGCCAATCTGCGCCCTTCTGCTGGGTGCCGGGATAAGTTCAGTGCTGTTCACCCTTGTACGCAATCTTGTAGTGGCCCGCGTCAGGGACAAAATCAACGCCAACGTCCAACCGGCTCTGTTCGCAAGACTGCTGACCCTCCCGTCAAGTTTCTTCAGGACGCGCTCTTCCAGCGACCTGAGTGCAAGGGTGCTCTCCGCCAATAATATTTATCAGATACTCACAAGCCAGCTTATGGGCACTATGGCTGCCAGCATCTTCGCTGTCCTTTATATCATCGTGGCCATCCTATATGCAAAAAGTATGATTCTGCTGGTGACCGGCATCATCCTCTGCTACCTGGCAATATACGTGATACTTGTAAAAAGGTACAGTCAGGAATACGCAGACAAGGTTCCGAACTCGGTAATCGCACAGGAGTTCACCTACGGCGCAATCACCGGAGTACACAAGATCAAAAACAACCGCGCCGAGCTCAGGGCCTATTCGCAATGGGCCCAAAGATACAGCAAGTCGGAGGAAGTTACGGCCAAGACCAGCGCTCTTGTACGCTATGGCAAGATACTCGGCTCGGCTGTGTTCTCGTTCGGCAATCTGCTGGTATGGGTGATAGCCTGGCGCTCGGAGATGGTGGTCTCCGACTTCATAGCCTTTATGTCATCCTTTGGAGTGATGCAGACCACATTATTCACTATGACCACTCAACTCCAGAACATAGCCCAGATGATACCGTATGTCAAGCTGGTCACACCTATTCTTGAGACAGAGCCCGAACTTAATGATGACCGCGTACCTGTGAACAGCATCTCCGGAAGCATCGACATAAATCACGTGTCATTCAGTTATGACGACCGCTCGCCGAAAATACTTGATGACGTCTCGCTGCACATCTCTCCGGGAGAGAATGTCGGGCTGGTGGGTTCTTCTGGCTGCGGCAAGAGCACTCTTATGAGAATCATGCTGGGATTCGAGAAGCCAGACATAGGTTCTGTGTTCTATGGTCCATACAACCTTGAGAACGTGAATATGGGCAGTCTGCGCCAGTATATCGGCTACTGTCCACAGTTCATGCAGGTTTTCCCGGGTACAATAGCGGACAACATCCGTCTGGCCGCGCCGTCCTGCACGGACGAACAGCTATGGGAAGCTGCACGAATCGCAAGCCTTGACGAGGACATCCGCAGGATGCCGCTGCAGATGGACACAGTCGTCGGAGAGGGAGGAAGCGGCCTGAGCGGCGGACAATGTCAGAGACTGCTGATTGCACGCGCCGTCATCAACAGGCCTAAAGTCCTGTTCTTCGATGAAGCCACGGCGGCCCTCGACAACATCACCCAGCGTAATGTCGTCAACAACCTTGCCGACTTCGGATGCACGCGCATCTCCATTGCGCACAGGTTGAGTACGGTGATGGACTGTGACAG
>JAZUKB010000039.1:0-14738 GCA_045643085.1 Candidatus Cryptobacteroides sp. | reverse complement strand
GCGGCTGTCACGACCGAAGGGAGTGACTGGATGGAGCGAAGCGGAAGGTCTCCGGAGGAGAGCAGCCGACGCTCGGAGGCATCTATACATAAAGAAAGAGGATGACCTCAAAGTCAAATTGACTTTTTAGTCACCCTCTTTTTGTCGGGGTACTGTGACTCGAACACAGGACCCTCTGGTCCCAAACCAGATGCGCTAGCCAACTGCGCCACACCCCGATTGTTTTTGGGACTGCAAATATACAGTTAATTTTTCATTTTGCAAATATATTGGAAATCTTGCACATCAATCAAGTTTGAGCACTGCCATGAAGGCTGACTGTGGCACCTGCACCTTGCCGATCTGTCGCATACGCTTCTTTCCTTCTTTCTGCTTCTCAAGGAGTTTACGCTTTCGGGTTACGTCTCCTCCGTAGCATTTCGCCGTCACATCCTTGCGGACTTGCTTTACAGTCTCCCTGGCGATGATCTTTGCCCCGACGGCGGCCTGAACCGGGATATCGAACTGGTGTCGCGGTATCAGGTCCTTCAGCTTGACGCACATCTTGCGGCCGAAATCAGCGGCATTGTCCGCGTGTATAAGGGTTGAGAGTGCATCCGCCGGCTCTCCGTTGAGCAGGATGTCCAGTTTCACGAGTTTTGCAGGACGGTAGCCGATCTGATGATAGTCGAATGACGCATAACCCTTTGATATGGATTTGAGCTTGTCGTAGAAATCGAAGACAATCTCGGAAAGAGGCATATCATAGTTCAACTCCACCCTGTCGGCCGTGATGTAGTGCTGGCTGACGAGAGTGCCCCTCTTGTCAAGGCAGAGTTTCATTATCGCACCGAAGAATTCGGACTTGGATATGATTTGAGCCCTGATGAACGGCTCCTCGATATGGTCGATGAGTGTCTGGGAAGGCAGTCCCGACGGATTGTGTACATCAAGCACCTCGTTCTGGGTTGTATAAACCTTGTATGAAACGTTCGGAACGGTGGTTATGACGTCCATATCGAATTCCCTGAAAAGCCTTTCCTGCACTATCTCCAAGTGCAGCAGCCCCAGGAATCCGCAGCGGAATCCCGAACCAAGGGCCAGGGATGACTCAGGCTCATATACGAAGGAAGCGTCATTGAGCTGAAACTTCTCCAGTACGGCGCGGAGTTCCTCGAACTTATCTGCCTGCACAGGATACATTCCGGCGAATACCATAGGCTTTACTTCCTCGAAGCCGGCGATGGCCTCCCCGCAGGAATTGTCCAGACGTGTGATTGTATCTCCTACTTTCACTTCGGCCGCATTCTTGATGCCGGTGATTATGTATCCGACGTCGCCGCAACCTACCTCCTGGGTCGGAACGAGTTTCATCTTGAGCACTCCTACCTCTTCCACCTCATAATCCATCCCGGTTGCGAAGAACTTGATGCGGTCCCCCTTGCGTATGCTGCCGTTGCTTACCTTGAAGTAAGCTATGACACCCCTGAATGAATTGAACACAGAATCGAAGATAAGAGCCTGCAGGGGAGCTGAAGGGTCTCCCTGTGGCGCCGGAATCTTTTCGACAATGGCATCCAGGATAGGCGCTACGCCTTCTCCTGTACGGGCGGATACTTTAAATACGTCTTCCGGAGCGCAGCCGAGCAGATCACAAATCTCATCGGTGACCACCTCAATCTGGGCAGATTCCATATCGATCTTATTGAGGACCGGTATTATTTCCAGACCGTGGTCAATGGCCATATACAGGTTCGAAATCGTCTGTGCCTGGATGCCCTGCGATGCATCTACGACCAGAAGCGCCCCTTCGCAGGATGCTATCGACCTTGATACCTCATATGAGAAATCCACGTGGCCCGGAGTGTCGATAAGGTTGAGCTTATACTCTTCTCCATTGTATTTATGGACCATCTGGATTGCGTGGCTCTTGATTGTGATGCCCTTCTCGCGCTCCAGATCCATATCGTCCAGTACCTGGGCTTCCATATCACGCTGTGACAGGGTCTGGGTAAGTTCAAGCAGGCGGTCGGCCAGGGTGCTCTTGCCGTGATCGATGTGGGCGATGATACAGAAATTGCGGATATTCTTCATAACGTGCAAATATAACTCAATTTTTGGTTACCTTTGTGATTGCGACAATAATAACACAATTACGATATGGCAACAGTAGAAGAACTCAAAAAAATTTCCTCACAGGTGCGCCGCGACATCGTCAGGATGGTTACGACCGCCAAATCAGGACATCCGGGCGGATCTCTTGGAATCGCCGATGTGATGACAGCCCTGTATTTCAGTGAGATGAACCACAATCCCAAAACCTGGACACGCGATGCAAAGGGACAGGATGCATTTTTCCTTTCAGCAGGACACCTCGCTCCTGTTTATTACTCTGTGCTCGCGCGCAGCGGTTATTTTCCTGTAAGTGAACTCGGAACACTTCGCAAGTTCGGTTCAAGACTTCAGGGACATCCTTGTGTAACAGATAATCTTCCTGGAGTGTTCAAGCCTTCAGGGTCCCTCGGACAGGGCCTTTCGGTAGCTGCCGGAATGGCTCTCGGAAAGAAACTTGACGGAGACAAGAGCCGCGTGTTCGTTCTCTGCGGTGACGGAGAGAGCGAAGAAGGACAGATATGGGAGGCCGCAATGTGGGCACAGCACCACAAAGTTGACAACCTGGTTGCCTTCACGGACTGGAACGGTCAGCAGATAGACGGACCGACCAGCACCATCACCGGAATCGAGGCTCTCGATGAGAAGTGGGGAGCTTTCGGATGGGACGTCATCATCGCAGATGGAAATGACTTCGAGTCCGTCCTTGATGCCTTCAAACTTGCACGCAAGGAGAACGGCAAGCCGAAGATGATTCTCTTCAAGACCGAGATGGGCCACGGAGTGGACTTTATGGCCGGAACTCACGAGTGGCACGGAAAGGCTCCTTCAGCGGAGCAGTGCGAGGCCGCCCTCAATCAGTTGGACGAAACATTAGGAGACTATTAGTATGAAGAAATATATTGACGCAGGAAAAGTCGATACCCGTAGCGGTTTCGGTGAAGGTCTTCTCCTCGCAGGACGTGAGGACAAGAACGTGTTGGCGCTTACAGCCGACCTCAAGGGTTCCCTCAAGATGGGTGCATTCGCCAAGGAATTCCCTGAAAGATTCATACAGTGCGGTATTGCCGAGGCCAATATGGTCGGTACAGCCGCAGGCCTGGCCATTACCGGCAAGATTCCGTTCATCGGCTCCTTCGCCGAGTTCGTGACCGGTCGTGTGTATGACCAGCTCCGCCAGGAGGTTGCATACAGCCATACCAACGTGAAGATTGCTTCCTCACACGCCGGAATTACCCTCGGAGAGGATGGTGCTACCCACCAGACAATGGAAGACATCGCTCTTATGAGAGCCCTTCCGGGGATGACCGTTATAGTTCCTTGCGATTATAACCAGACAAAGAATGCCACTATCGCGGCTGCGAAGATGTTCGGTCCGGTATATCTCCGTTTCGGCCGTCCGTCAGTCCCTAATTTCACGGGAGCCGACGAGCCTTTCGAAATCGGAAAGATCTACAACCTCAATGAAGGAAAGGACGTGACGATTGTCGCTTGCGGTCACCTCGTATGGGAAGCCCTTCAGGCTGCCGAGGCTCTGGAGGCGGAGGGAATCAGCGCTGAGGTGCTCAACGTGGCTACCATCAAACCTCTTGATGAGAAGACTCTTGTCGCTTCCATCAAGAAGACAGGTGCAGTAGTGATCGCTGAGGAGCACAATATGGCCGGCGGACTTGGAGAGGCTGTTTCCGGAGTCCTCGCTTCACAGTGCCCGACTCATATCGAGTTCATCAACGGAGGAGACCGTTTCGGTCAGTCCGGAACCCCTGCAGAGCTCCTCAAGGCTTACGGTATGGACGCTGCGCATCTCGCAGAGGCCGCCAAGAGAGCCATTGCGGCAAAGAAGTGATATTCCTCGCAGAAGATATTCAAGAAATCGCCCGTACGTCATTGATGTACGGGCGATTTCTTTTAAGAGTCAGATGTCATTTGAAAAAATTCAATTGGACACAGTATGACGTTCCCTCTGCGGGGTACCACAGTACAAAGTCGGCGAAAAGTTCGGATTCTTCCTCAAATGCTTCCAGCCCAAGAAATCCCAGCTGGCATCCGTCAAGGAAGAACGGTATGGCGCACCTTTCGTTGAAAAAGTCTATTTGTGGGATGAGTTCTTCGGTATTCCTGTAGAATCTGTCAATCACTTCATACAGCAGGAAGAACTCCAGGGCAGTGAACGGGTCTGTACGGAAGCTGATTCTCGGGCCGAGATCCAGTTTGAGTGACCGCTCCCCGTCTGTCCTGACTGACAGGGAAAGACAAAATGACTGGTCCGGCCTTTCCGGTGCGAATGCAAAGGTGCATTCCCAACCGCCATCCACCTTGTATGCCGCTGAATAGACGGTGCGGTGGCTGATGACGGTCGTCGGTTGTGTCTTCAAAAAGATATCCGCGCTTACAGGGAGTCCGGGGAACATCGGCTGTCCTCCTTCGTACTTGACTTCTATGGTGAGGCCGTCGTGCTCGGGAAGGGAGAGGACAAAGTCCTCGTCAGGCTTATATGTCCATACCGAGTTGGCGGCAACAAAGCGCCCGGTCGGAACAATGTGCCCGTGGAGCATCTGGTCGGCAATCGGTCCGAACAGCCCCCTGGAATCATATTCAGAGGCAGCCGCATAGAAAAGTTTCAAGAAGGCTCCTTCCTTGTCCATATCAAGTTCGGCCAAGGCATCCGCCAGGGCCGTTTCGAATTCCTCCGCCGCGATTACCTGTTTCCCGACTTCACTACTGTTGTCTTCTGGTGTGGGAACAGGGTCCTTCGTGCAGGCCGCAGCGAGCAGGATGCACGATATCAGAATGATTATTCTACGCATAAGTTGTATTCGGTTATTCCGTACCCTGCCCAGTATCCAAGTCCGCCTTCAATATTCCCCTCGCAGTTGCCGAAGTACGTAACTATCGGTATGATACTGGCCAACGAGTTCTGTTCGAAATTCTTCCAGAAATTATATGAGATGCTGTCAGATGTTGCAAATTTTACAGACACGTCATCACCTCTCTTGAAATATATCTCACTGGACACTTCAGGAAGGTGAGATCCCTTATTCACACTTACATCGAACCGGTAGTCGCTCTCTGTGCCCTCAAAATCACCCAAGTATGCCGGTGAATAACTTTCCCCAAGACTGTTGACCCTTGTGAAGAACTTATAATATTCTTTCTTCTGAGGGTTGTCGTAGAAAGAGGCTTTTATTGTGAACAGGGTGTCAGATATTGAAGCTTGCTCCGCGCGGATGGTTATGAGTTCCCTTGGCTCCGGAACTGTTGTCACGGCAGTTGCGACCTTTCCGTCCCACTCGACACGCAGCCGGTATTCGCCTCCGACCTCTCCGATCACACGTCCGCTGGTGAAGTAGGACTTGAGGAAATAATTGTCCTTCAGCCTTGCTGACAAGGGATACACGGTCCCGTCGTGCTCGACGGAGACCTTTGCGTAGCGGAGTATGTTGTCGGAAAGGTCCGATATCTTCCGCTTTTCCGTACTGGCTTCAATGGATGCCGTGACGAATACTACAGGAGCCTTTCCTGACTCAATCCATCCCTCTACGACCAATTGGGTGTCTCCTGCCTTTTCCGGCCCCTCCTTCGTGCAGGACAGAGCGGACAGCAGCAATATTGTCAGTATGACGGGAATTCTTCTCATTTTCTAGAATTTGCAGAAATAACTGATAGACGGAATCAGAGGTATTATCATATAAGCCGGCTTGTATCTGTATGTGCCGTCATCCGAAAAGGCAAGGTAGTTCATATATTCGTTGTTCCTTGCCGTTGCGTTGTAAATGGAGAAGTTGATTCCGTGCTGGTATTTTCCGATGCTCTTGAAATTATAATTTGCGGACAGGTCCAGACGCAGGTAGGGCTTGAGCCTTGAAGAGTTGAAGGCCTGATAGTCGGCGATAATTCTCTCCGATATTATATAATACGAATTTACGGCTGTGAAAGGCACTCCGGATGCGATGACGAAGGTGCCTCCCAGCTCGAAGCTGCCTATCTTCCAGGAGACGACGGCATCAAGTTCGTGGATTCTTTCATATGAGGCCGGAAATACTGGAGGATACCCTTTCCTGTCGGTCTCCCTGAGAGCTCTTCCGAACGAATAGCTCAGCCATCCCGTGACGTTTCCTGAATTCTTTGAAAACATCAGATTGCCTCCGAAGTTATACCCCGACGTAGGTAGAAGAAAGTCTTCAAGCTTGTAATCGGATGTTATGAAATCAAACAGGAAGCCGTTGAATTCAACCTGATTGAAGAGTCTCTTCCAATATACCTGTGTCGTAAGCGAATACGCCCCTCCAAGGAAGTCCACGGTATGTGACAAGTCCACGAAATATGACTCCTGAGGAGCGACATAGTGCCCTGATGCTATCCAGAATCTGACAGGAATACCGGAAGAGCATAGCCCTGTCTGGGAATAATACTGATGTTTGCGTCCACCTTTCAGGTATATCTTTCCATAGTTGTACAGATTGAACTCAAGGGATATTTCCGGGTCGGCATCGAGGTAGACTTTGTCATATCCGAACTCCTTGTACCCCGACAGGGTAAGGGACGGAATTGCAGTGAAGAAATCTACAGTGAATTTCTTCTCCAGACGCGTGCTTGCAAGAAACGAACGCTGTCTTTGCTGTGTATTCCCCTGCCCTCTGTACGTAAAATCCGGCATAGGGTTCTGGGGAAGTATGCTGAAGAAAGAAAGGTCGAGCCCGAGGTTGAAACGTAGAGGAAGCTGAAAATCGCTTTTCCATCCGGTTTCATATATATCGGACGGCATCTTCCCACCGACGGTAAACCACTTCAGTTCATAGCTTTTATCGTGACCTGTCACGAAAATCTGGTGTTCTGACTTGACGTTCTCCCCCTTGTGACGCCACCTTATATTGGCCATCCCCTGTCGCCATCCTCCATTAAGCGAAATCCCGTAATCGATGTAGTCGATTTCGGGTTTGTCGTTGGAGAAGAATATGTTGGCATCAAACGTATTTCGGTCATCGGGCTTCCACAGGACGGCAGCATTGACATCAGTAAAATCATACCGAATCGGCATTTCACCGAATTTCAGTACATTCGGATAGAAGATGTTGATAAGAGACTGTCTGGCGGATGCACTTACCGTCACTTTCTCACTGACAGGAATCGTGACTGTACCTCTGCAGGCCACCATACCGAGTGCGAAATCGCCACGCACCCCATTTGTCAGGGTGTCTGCGGTCTCAAAGGAAAGGGATCCTCCGATATGGTTGTCCCTGCATTCGAATTCCAGCCTTGAATCATTGAAATGGTTATCGTTGATTATAGGTAGGAAACCTATTGTCCTCGGCAGGGCATATATCGGAGCACCGGCTATGGTCATTCTATTGTGCGAGTCGTCGCAACCCTGTACATAGAGACCGGAAATCGCTCCTCCGGTAGTCTGGACTCCAGGGAGTGACTGTGCCGCCCTTATGGGATCGCTCTCTCCCAGAAGTTTCGGGAAACTCTGCAGGGATTTGGGAGTGAATGTGATGCCTGTAACAAGATTGCCCTTGATCGGAGAAGTGTTTCTTCTCTGCACGATGGTGGCTCCCTGAAGCTCCAGACTGATTGAGTCTGTCTGGGCATTCAGGGTGAACGACCCCAGAATGCAGGCCAGCAATATTACGATATATGGTATTCTGCTCATTTACGGTGCAAAGATAGAAAAAACCAACAAAAAAACCCTCTCGGACGAATCTGAAAGGGTTCTCTAGGTGTTGTTGAGATAGAAGGATTCGAACCCTCACTGACAGAGCCAGAATCTGTAGTGCTACCATTACACCATATCTCAATGTTCGCTCCCGGAAAATCGGGATTGCAAATGTACTGCAATTTCTGAAAAATGCAAAAAAAATCGCATGAAGATTACTCTTGGCGCGTCAGCTCCGCTGCAACAGGGCTATGGCCCAAACCTCACAGCCTTCACCTCTGCCTACAAAGCCCAGACGTTCGGTGGTCGTAGCCTTGATGCTGATGTTCCCGACGGGGACTTCCATCACTTCTGACAGCGTCCCGCGCATCCTGTCGACGTGGGGAGCCAGCTTCGGGGACTGCAGGGCGATAGTGATGTCGACATTGGCAACTGTCCAGGATTCTTTGGAGATCATTCCGATGACCCTTTTCAACAGAATCTTGCTGTCGATGCCTTTATAATCTTCGGACGAGTCGGGGAAGTGCCTGCCTATGTCCCCCATCGCAAGAGCTCCAAGCAGGGCATCACAGAGGGCGTGAATGGCAACGTCTCCATCGGAATGTGCGACAAAACCGCATTCCGACTCAATCTTCACCCCTCCCAGCCACATTGGCAGACCTGGCTGCAGGGCGTGGACGTCATATCCTTGACCAATTCTGTATTCCATCGCCACAAAAATAAATAAAATAGTTAATTTTGTGAAGGAATACGGGTCAAACGGATTCCTTCATCAGGGATATGGGTTTATTCAATTTCTTCGGCGACAGCGAGCACAGGGTGTTCAATTACAAGCCGATCTACTACAATCAGCAGGAAGAGGAGCGCAAGCGGATGTTCGGTGCCGTGGACGGTTCTATGGACAAGGAGAAGAAGGAAGGCACCTATGTTCCGGGGTCCTACATCAAAGGTTCGATGAGGAACGGGGCTTATTCCCGTACTCACAATCATACTACCAGGGCTCAGACAATAATCGGCATAGTGACGATGATTCTGATATTCGTGGTGCTGTATTTCATCGCAAAGTTCTATTCAATGCTGTAGCGGATGGGGAAACTGAAGGTTCTGCCTGCAAATATTGCCAATATGATAGCGGCCGGGGAAGTTGTCCAGCGGCCGGCATCTGTTGTGAAAGAGCTTATGGAAAATGCCGTGGATGCAGGAGCATCCCAGGTGGACGTGATAATCAGGGACTCCGGAAGGACTCTCATCCAGGTGATTGACAATGGCTGCGGGATGAGTCCGTCAGATGCCGTGCTTTGTTTCGAACGTCACGCCACGTCCAAAATAGCGACGGCGGATGATCTGGAGGGGATACTTACCTATGGATTCAGGGGAGAGGCCCTGGCATCAATTGCCGCAGTTGCAGAAATTACGCTAAAAACCCGTAGAGCGCAGGATGAAACAGGGATACAGGTGACATTGGATGGCTTCAACGACACGAAGACTTCATCCGTCTCAACTCCGGTGGGATCGAACTTCTCAGTGAGAAATCTGTTCTACAATACGCCTGCCCGGAGGAAATTCCTGAAGTCCGATGCCGTAGAGTTCAAGCACATAGTCGAAGAGTTCATACGTGTGTCGCTCACCCGTCCCGAGACAGGGTTCAGCCTCAACCACAATGGAAAGGAAATATATGTTCTGCGTAAGGCCAAGTCCTTGAAATTCAGAATAATGGACCTCCTCGGTACAAATGTGGTCGGAGATGTTGTGGACATCAATGCTGAGACATCAGTCGTCAAGGTCGGCGGATTCATCGGGCGTCCGGATACCGCAAGAAAGACCGCCGGCAACCAGTATTTCTTCATAAATGGAAGATATTTCCACAGTGCCTATCTTCACAAGGCCGTGATGAAGGCCTATGAGGAAATGATGCCGGAGGGCCTCACACCTTCTTATTTCATATATCTGGAAGCCGACCCGCACACGATAGATGTCAATATCCATCCTACGAAGACCGAGATAAAGTTCGAGGAGGATACTGTGGTGTTTCAGATTCTCTATGCCTGCGTGAAGGAGACGCTGGGGAAGAATTCGTTCGGAGCCAGCATTGATTTTGATACGGCCGGTATGGTCAGCCTGCCACAGTTGGGCAGCAGTTTTGAGCAGTACAGGGGCGGCATCAATGAGCCGTCCGTAGATTTCGATCCGGATTACAATCCTTTCGAGAACCGTTCTTCCTCCGGGAGCGGATTCCCGGCATTCCCACCGGCTGTGCATCAGACTCCCTACGAAGCTTCTGCCGGTCATTATTCCAGCGACAGGGAAGACTGCAGCCCTCTGTTTGAGCAGAAGACGGTGGCATCACCTCAGAATATTATTCTTCAAGGGAAATACATTGTGACTCCGGTCGCCTCCGGGATGATGGTTGTCAATGTGCGTCGTGCACGGGAGCGGATACTTTATGAGAGGGCTCTCAAGGCATTGTCGTCAGAGACCCATATTACTCAATCGACACTTTTCCCGGTCCGGGTCCAGGTAGGCGTCCGGGAAAGACTCGTCTTTGATGAGAACCGTGGGATGCTCTCCGGCCTGGGATTTGATATTGTTCCGGACGGTGATGATGCCATAGTGGTGAAAGGTGTCCCGGAAGGTTACAGTTGCGAAAGTGGCAGTGTCGATTCTATGGTGTCAGACCTGCTTCTGATTCTCCAGGACAAGAAGGTGGGCCTTCCGGAGATGATGACGCAGAATATGGCGGAGAAGTTCGCCACTCTTGGAGCAGTGAATTCCGCGCCGCTGACTTCGGGAGTTGAGGCAAGGATGCTGATTGACACGCTTTTTGCATGTGAGAATGCGGAAATAACATCCGGAGGGAAAAGAATAGTGACTATCATCCGCACGGATGAGATTGAAAAGAGATTTTAAAATGTATTATACAGAAAGACCACAGATACCTACGGTGACAAAGAACCTACTTATCGTAAATGTCATCGCATTTTTGGCCACTCTTGTGAACGAGAGGTTTATGATAATGAATTTCGCGCTCTTTTATCCGGAATCGACGTTTTTCCGCTGGTGGCAGCCGATAACTCATATGTTCATACACGGGGGATGGGCGCATATCATTTTCAATATGTACTCGCTGTTCATATTCGGCTGTGTTGTGGAAAGAATCATAGGGAGCAAGAAATTTTTCTGGTTTTATATGATATGCGGCCTTGGAGCGGCAGCATTCCATATTTGTACGGGATTCATACACGGAGTCAACATCAATACTCCTACGGTGGGTGCGTCAGGTGCCATTTATGGTGTGCTTATAGCATACGCGATGCTCTTCCCGGATTCAAGACTTACCCTTATCTTCCCTCCAATCAGCCTCAGCGCAAAATCCTGGGTCTTGATATTCCTTGGAATAGATCTTCTCACCGGAGTGACCGGTACTGCTGACGGGGTGGCGCATTTCGCCCATCTCGGAGGAGCCCTGATAGGTTGGCTGATGATACTTCAATGGCGCAGGCGCGGAATTCTTTTTGACAATGACAGACTATAAGGAAATAATCGATGTCCTCAAGAAAGGAGGGGTGATCCTTTACCCGACGGACACCGTCTGGGGAATAGGGTGCGACGCGACCGACGAGAAGGCCGTTGCCCGCGTGTTTGAGATCAAGCGGCGTTCCGAAGCAAAGTCTCTGGTGCTGCTTGCGTCAGACCTCGATATGGTTGCGATGCACGTCAGGCAGATACCGTCAATAGCGATTGATCTTGTCGAGGTGAACGATGCGCCTATGACAATAATTTATCCGGGGGCCCAGCATCTTGCCCCGAATGTGGTGGCTGAGGACGGCTCTGTGGGCATAAGGATTCCCTACGTAGAAGAGGATGCCGGGCAGGGGCCGGCCTTGTTCTGCCGTGAACTTGTCCGCAGGCTCAGGCATCCCCTGGTGTCGACGTCCGCCAATATCTCCGGAGAACCTACTCCGAAGTCATTCAAGGAGGTGAGTCAGGAGATAAAGGATGCCGTGGACTATGTAGTAAGTCCGAAAATGGAAATTGGTTCCACAGGCAGGGCTTCACAAATCATAAAGCTTGGCCTGGACGGTGAAGTGCAGGTTATCAGACAATAATGGAACTTTTTTACAGCAGTCGCATAGAAGCGGGAATGTGCTTCCTCGATCCGGAGGAATCCGCACATTGCGTCAAAGTTCTCAGACACCGTGAGGGAGACGAAATAAATGTCATAGACGGCTTGGGGTGCCTCTACGTGTGCGAACTTACGGATGCTTCCCCGAAGGGCGCCGCCGCTGCCATAAAGGAAGAGAGGCCCGGATTCGGGTCCCATCCGTACCATCTTACTCTTGCCGTATGTCCCACAAAGAACAATGACCGTTATGAGTGGTTCGCGGAAAAGGTGACCGAACTCGGTGTGGATGTGATAGTCCCTGTCATAGGTGAGCATTCTGAACGGAAGGTCTTCAAGACAGAACGTCTCCGCAAAATCCTGCTGAGTGCCGCCAAACAGTCCCTCAAGGCGGCTGTCCCGGAAATTTCCGAGCCTGTGTCCGTCAGGGAATTCATCGGGAAGGCCCCTGACGACAGCCTTAAAATGATTGCATATTGTTTTGAGGGTGAGCGCAGAAGGGAATCCATAATGGATGTTCTGAACTCTTCAGATTGCCGGAATATAATAGTCCTTGTCGGTCCGGAAGGCGATTTCTCGTCAGCGGAGGTTGATGCGGCTCTAGGGCGCGGATTCCTGCCGGTTCATCTTGGGAACTCCAGACTGCGTACTGAGACGGCCGGGATAACTGCCGCGGAATCAGTCTATATCAAATATCTGTAGTCATTATGTACATCGGACTTATTTCTGATACCCACGGAATCTTTGATGATGAATTCAAACGGTTCTTCGACCCCGTCGACCAGATTTGGCACGCGGGAGATTGGGGTGCCGGAGAGGAGTTCACACATCAGATATCGGATTTCAAGCCTGTCGTGGGAGTGTACGGAAACTGCGACGGCCGGGACATAAGATACCTGTACCCGCAATATCAATTCTTTCAGTGTGAGGGGAAAAGTGTCCTGATGACGCATATCGGAGGGTATCCGGGGCATTATGACCTCAGGGCCCAGGCCCTGATAGAAAATTTCAGGCCCGAGATTTTTGTGTGCGGACATTCGCATATACTCAAGGTAATCAATGATGTGCATTATGATATGCTTACAGTTAATCCCGGTGCCGCGGGGCTTCAGGGGTGGCAGACTGTGAGGACGGCGCTTCGTTTCCGTATAGAGGATTCCGCCTTGAAGGATATGGAGGTTTTCGAACTTCCGCGCATTATTTCTAAAAAAATTTAATAAAACATTTGTTTTCTTTGTTAAACTGAGTATTTTTGTCCCGGTAGGCGTTTGCTTGCTAGAAGTTTAATCGGTTAAAACTATTCAGTATCATGAAGAAGGTTATGTTGATTCTTGCAGCTGTTGCCACAATGGCACTCGTAGCTGCTTGTGGAAACAATCAGGCTGCTCAAGAGCAGAATGCCGAAGAGGCAACAGAGTGCTGCGAAGGCGAGTGCTCAGGAAATTGTGAGAACTGCGAGGCCGCTGCAGAAGAGGCTTGCGAAGGTGAGTGCGCAAACTGCGAGAACGCAGCTGACTCAACAGCAGTAGCAGCAGAGTAATCACTGCTGAAAGGAAAGATGAAGGCTACGATTGATCGTGGCCTTTTTTTGTATATTTGCGTCATTATGAAAATGATTCTTGAATTGGTATGGGCCATAGTGGGACTGTCCACGGGCTTTTTGAGAAACGCACCGGACTATGAGGCCGGGCTCGATACACAACTGCTTATGGGGTCCGTAGTGCAGATAGACAGCGCAGAACGGTATTGGAGGCACGTCACGGCTATGGAACCGGCGTACAGGGGATGGATAAACGAACTTCAGCTGGTGGCCTTGAGCGATGAAGAGCTTTCGGAATATCTAGTGGCGCCGAAATACATCTGCATCGCAGGGATAACGGATGTATTTGACAAGCCTTCCCAATCGTCCCCGAGAATATGTGACCTTGTGATGGGTGATATCCTGCGGCGCACAGGAAGGAAGTCCGGAAAGTGGGTGCAAGTGATCCTTCCTTCAGGACAGGACGGATGGGTCCGGGGATCGGAGGTCGCCGAATTCGAGAGATGGGCCAGGACCAGACAGCCTTCCGCCGAAAATATCCTCGCCCTGGCGCACAAGTTTCTGGGCAGTACATATATGTGGGGAGGTACGTCCTTCAAGCACGTGGATTGCAGCGGGCTTACACGCAGTGTATATTTTATGAACGGAATACTGCTGCCGAGGGATGCGAACCAGCAGGTACGCGTCGGATATGAAGTAGGCTTGGACATGGACGAATGGCAGCTGGGCGATCTGGTGTTCTTCGGGACTCCGCAAACGGAGGATGCTCCACTGAAGGCCGGGCACGTCGCAATCTATATCGGAGGTGGCCGGATAATACATTCGTCACAACTCGTCAGGGTCAGTTCGCTTATCGAGGGAACACCGGACTATTATGAGCGGAAGCCGATAGCCGTGCGGCGGATATTGGGACACGTAGGTGAAGATAACGGCACAAGCGATATCCGTACCAACTGCTGGTATTTCATACAATAGAAATTTTGCGTATATTTGCCCCGCTGAAAATCAATCAAACACAATATTATGAATCTCAGGGATATTAAGAAAGACATCGAGTATGTTCTGAGCGCATTCGTAGAGGATTGCTCAATATTCGCCACAGTTAATTCAAATGCTTCCGAAGACAGCATTGCGAAGCTTCTTGACGAAGCTGTAGCTACTTACAATGAGTTCAAGGCCAAGGTGAACGAGAAGAAGATCGAAGGCTCCAAGAAGATTTATTTCATCAATCTCCGCAAGGAGCTTCTCCAGAAGACTGATGCTCTCTATGAGCAGCTCAGCAAGGCTGTGAAGGACGCAGCAAACGCTCCTGAGGCACCTGCAGCCAAGAA
>JAZUKB010000038.1:0-11820 GCA_045643085.1 Candidatus Cryptobacteroides sp. | reverse complement strand
GTGTGTAATCCATAGGTTAAACTGACGTCACAAAATTCGGGGAAAAATATTTCATAAAAAAACTTTTTCACTATTGTTTTTTTACTTTTTCTGTCATAAATTAAGGATTGGAAACGAAAAAACTTATTTTTATAAATTGTTGATACACAGAAAATTGAACGGTTTTATTTTTTGTAACTTGCTATTTTTTAATGAGATTGTATTTATAATAATTATAAATTAGTGAATTGCAGATAAAAACCCAACAGACCTTCACGAAAACAAGGAAAAATTGAATTCGATTTTTATTTGAATTGTGAAGTCTCTCCGTTTTCTATTTTTACAAGAAAAGCGGACGGATATTTTTTCCGAATTTCCGGGAATTCGGATCTCGCAACAGAAGGATCGGAAGAGACTCCGATTATATATCTGTATAGGTTTCCGGAGTGCGTGACAACCGGGACATGCCCCAGGAACTGGGGGTCATTGTCTTTCAGCCTTTTGCTGCCTGCGAATATCTGTGTTCCATACAGGATTTCCGGCTCGGAGGCAGAAACGACAGGTTCCCCGGCCCGGACTGTATCAGTCGGTGATGTTGTTTCCTTGGATATTGAAAGGCTTGCATCGTATTGCTCCTTGTAACTGCGGAAAGAACGGAATAGGGATTCCGCCAGTTTTTGCCGACGTTCGGAAGAGCGCAATGAAATAAGGTCCTCCTGATTTGATATGAATCCGAGCTCCACCAGTACTGCCGGCATGGACGTCTTCCACAGAACATAGAAGGGATCCTGCCATATTCCCCTTCCCGACCTTATCGGGCCGCCTTTAAGGTTGTCGGATATCATCTGGGCGAGCAGGAGGCTCTGCTCCAGGTATGCGCTCTGCATCAACTGCATGAAGATAAAGGATTCAGGATCGCTCGGATCGAAGTCGCTGTATTTCGTCGAATAGTCATCCTCCAACATCACTACAGCGTTTTCCTTGCGACAGACGTCGAGGTTGTAGGCGAAGAGGTCGCGGTTCTTGTTGCTTGACTGTCCCAGAACGTGTACGGAATACCCGTTAGGGGTCGTGGACGTACTTGAATTAACGTGAATGGATATGAACAGGTCTGCATCGGCGTTGTTGGCGGTCGCGGCACGTTCGTCAAGTGTAAGGGTCTTGTCCGAGGTGCGTGTCATCAGCACGTTGATGTCAGGATAATTCTCTCTGATTATATCGGCCAGCCTGTTCGAAATGTCAAGTACAAATGTCTTTTCATAAGATTTCCTGTCTTTGCTGACTGCTCCGGGGTCTTTTCCACCGTGCCCGGGATCGATCACGACGGTCTTGAGTCCGAGAGTGTTGTCTGCCAAGGCGCTAAGGCAGACAAAGACGGATAGAAATATGCAAATTGCGCGTTTCAGAAATAATGAGTACATTTGTATTTTGCAAAAATACGAAATATTTTGCATTTGAACAGTCCGAAATACATCATTGCCGTAGCCGCCCTTCTGGTGGCCTTCGCAGGAAGCGTCTCAGCCCAGAATCAGAGGAGGGGCAGAGGCGACAGGCCGGTATTCGGCAACGTGGCGGAAAGGACGCTCCCGGCCCCGCCGGATTCACTTGAGCTTATTAGATTGGACTCAATAAGGGTGGCTGATTCCCTTTTCAGGGCTGATTCCGCAGAAATGATGAGGTACAGTTCACTTGACCGTCCCGCATTCTCGAATGCAAAGGATTCAATAGTGGAAAAATTCATCGACGGCTCAAAGATGATCTACTACTACGGGGACGTCTCTGTGAAGTACGATGATATGACCCTCACGTCAGCCTATATGGAATACGATATGAATTCCGGAGAGGTGTTCGCCAGGGGCATACTTGACACGCTTACCGGAGAATGGACCGGCAAGCCGGTGATGGAACAGGGCGGCAAGGAATACAATATGGACGAGGTGCGGTACAACTTCAACAGCCGTAAGGCCCGCATCTCCAATATGACAACGACGGATGACCAGGGTATTATACACGGCAAGAACATCAAGATGATGCCGGACAATTCAATCAACATCACGAAAGGCCAATATACGGTCTGTGATGCCGAAGAGCCGCACTATTACCTGAAGCTTTCTTCCGCAAAAGTATCCCAGAAGCCGAACAAGAAGACAGTTTTCGGACCTGCTCACCTCGTTGTCGAGGGTGTGGACCTCCCGCTGTTCATTCCTTTCGGATTCATACCTGAGAGGCCGCAGAGGGCAACCGGATTCCTGATGCCTACCTTCGGTGAGGAAACCGCGCGTGGTTTCTATATCCGTGATGCCGGAATGTATTTCGTTTTCGGCGACCATTTCGACTTTTCTGCAACCGGAAGTTACTTCACGCTCGGATCCTGGTCAGTGGACATAAATTCACGATATAAAGTGAATTACAAATTCACCGGCGGTTTCGGTCTGACCTATTCCGTTGACAAGACCGGAGAGAAAGGGAGCCAGGACTATTTCGAGAGCACCAACTTCTCAGTCAAATGGTCCCATTCCCAGGATTCAAAGGCACATCCGGGGAGCACGTTCAGCGCATCAGTCAATTTCTCCAGCCCTTCCAACAGCAGGTACAACTCCAGGAGCGTAACCGAAGCCCTGCAGAATCAGGCTTCATCATCAATCTCATACTCAAGGAACTGGAACGGCAAGTTCAACCTTTCCATCAATGCCCTTCATAGTCAGAACTCCAGGGATTCATCCTATGCGTTCACCCTGCCTAACGTCACGTTCTCTATGAGCACAATCTATCCGTTCAAGCAGAAGAACAGGATCGGAAAGGAGAAATTCTACGAAAAGATATCGTTCGGATACAGCACGACTCTCCAGAACAAGATAAATTTCAAGGCATCGGAGTTCGGGCAGATTGATATGCTCGACAGACTGCAGAACGGAATGACCCACAATTTCAACATTGGTCTTCCGTCGTTCATGATTATGAAATATATCAATGTCTCCCCTTCCGTCAGCTACGGAATGAACTGGTTCTTCAGAAAGACCGAATATGAATACAACCCGGAAGAGGACAAGGTCGAGGCCGTGCAGGGACATCAGTTCAGCCATTTCGGAATAACCCAGACATATTCCGGTGCCATATCCATGAGCACCCGAATCTACGGTACGTTCAATTTCGGGAAACGAGGCAAGCTTCAGGCCCTCAGGCACGTCATATCCCCTTCACTCTCTCTGTCATACAGCCCTGAGAAGGGAACGTTCGCCAACGGATACAGAACCCTTTACTATACTGACGCAAGCGGCAACGACAAGGAATACCAATACAACATCTATTCAGGTCAGCTTTATTCGGCGCCGGGAAAGGGACAGTCCGCCTCTGCATCGTTCTCGATAGGCAACAACCTTGAAGCGAAGGTGAGGGATTACGCGGACACGACAGGCAAGGGAACGAAGAAGGTCAAGCTCATCGACCAGCTCAACATCAACGGAGGATACAATTTCCTTGCAGACTCAATGAGGCTCAGCAATATCAGTATGAGTATGTCAACCAACCTCTTTGAGAAAGTGAACATCAGTATGAGCGCAAACTTCGACCCTTATGCCGTAAATGACAAGGGTCAGAGATACAGCCATTTCGCAATCACCGAAGGCCAGGGACTGGCAAGGCTCACGAACGCCTCCGCTTCCGCCTCCTACTCCATAAGCGGCAAGGGTACCATCAAGGGTAACGACGGATCCGGTACTCCCGGTAACGTCGCATCCTACTATCAGAGGATATACACGCATCCTGTCACTGGTGAGTACATACCTGGAGGATGGCTGTACTATACCAATCCTAACGTGCCTTGGTCCGTCAATTTCAATTACTCGATAAGCTACAGCCGGGCCTATGCCAACGAAGAGGACAGGCTGGTGACCAAGCACAATATCACTCAGACACTTGGATTCTCCGGCAATATCAAACTCACTCCTAGACTGTCCCTGAACGCTACTTCAGGCTTCGATTTCCAGGCCCTGAAACTCAGTACCACCCAGATAAGCGCGTCATACGACCTGCATTGCTTCGAAGTTTCCGTGTCCTGGGTGCCTACCGGAAAGTGGCAGTCCTACAGCTTCCTTATCAGAGCCAAGGCAGCCGCTCTCGCAGATCTGCTCAGATTCAAGAAGAGCAGCAGCTATTGGGATAATTGAAATTAATTCCATATATTTGTAGAAGTAATCGTGACGGGATAGTTCTATCCCCACATAAATTCTTTTAAAATATGCCACACAGCCTATTCGAGCTCAGTCAGATGAGTAGAGAGCAGCTCGAAACAATCGCAAAACAGCATTCAATCAAAAACGTAAAGAAACTTGACGACGAGAACCTCGCATACGCCATAATCGATGCGGAAGCGGTGGAAGCGTCGACTAAGATAAGTCCGGAAAAGCCGCGCAGGGGTCGTCCTCGCAAGAGTGAAGAACCGGCAAAGGAAAAGCGCGAGGAAGTTGCCGCACCGCAGCCGAAGGAAGAGAAGAAACAACCGAAGACCCGCAAGGCTGACAAACCGGAACATAAGGAAGTCAAGCCTGAGCCAAAGGATGACGCAAACGTAAAGAATGCCGTTCCTCAGGGCCAGAACGGTCAGAGGAACGACCGTCAGAAGCAGAAGAAGCAGAAAGCGCAGCCTCAGCCACAGCAGGGGCAGCAACCTGTTCAGGGATCCCAGCAAACGGCTCAGCCACAGCAGAAGGAGCAGCAACAGCCGCAGAAGCCGAAGGCTCCTGAGTATGAAGGGACTGTTGAAGCCACGGGCGTTCTTGAGATAATGCCTGACGGATACGGGTTCCTCCGCAGTTCCGACTACAATTATCTCAACTCCCCTGACGACATATATGTGTCACAGAGCCAGATCAAGGTCAATGCGCTCAAATCCGGAGACACTGTGATCGGAGAGATCCGTCCGCCTCGTGAAGGTGACAAATATTTCCCTCTGGTCAAGGTGAAGTACGTCAACGGACGCACTCCTGAGTTCATTCGCGACAGGGTTCCTTTCGATTTCCTCACACCGCTCTTCCCGGACGAGAAGTTCAACCTCCTCGGGCACGGACACGAGAAAGACCCTTCCTGCCGTATCGTGGATATGTTCTCCCCTATCGGAAAAGGTCAGCGCGGACTTATCGTAGCCCAGCCTAAGACAGGTAAGACAATGCTCCTCAAGAGCATCGCGAATGCCATCTCGGACAACCACCCGGAGGTGTATGAAATAGTGCTCCTGATTGACGAGCGTCCTGAGGAAGTAACGGATATGCAACGCAGCGTACGCGCCGAAGTTGTGGCATCCACATTCGACGAGCCGGCCGAAAGGCACGTGAAGGTGGCCAATATGGTGCTTGAAAAGGCCCGCAGACTTGTGGAATGCGGCCACGACGTAGTCATCCTGCTTGACTCCATAACAAGACTCGCGCGCGCCTACAACACCGTCCAGCCAGCATCGGGAAAGGTCCTTACCGGAGGTGTTGACGCCAATGCCCTACAGAAGCCGAAACGGTTCTTCGGAGCCGCCAGGAACATCGAAGGAGGCGGCTCGCTCACAATACTCGCTACTGCTCTCACCGAGACTGGATCCAAGATGGATGACGTGATATTCGAGGAATTCAAGGGTACCGGCAATATGGAGCTGCAGCTTGACCGCACGCTCGCCAACCGCAGGATATTCCCTGCAGTCAACGTCGTACTTTCTGGTACCAGAAGGGATGACCTTCTGTATGAAAAGTCATCCGGCCAGAGGATATGGATTCTCCGCAAGCTCCTTGCGGATATGAACCCGACGGAAGCGATGAACTTCATGCTCCAGCTTATGGACGAGTTCAAGACCAATCAGGACCTCCTTGACAATATGAACAAGGTAAGCCCGAAAGAAGCCAAATACTACGACACATTCTAGTATCCCGTACAGATGACCACCGCTTTTGACTACCACACCTATTCCGGCAGGAACACCTATTGCCGTTCGCTATGTTTCCTGCTCGGGAAGGCCGCCCGTGACATATTCCCCGGATGCCGCATAACTATGCGCAGGCCGATTTCCAAAGGATATCTCTGCCACCTGACAAAGACCGACGGAGGTACCACCACAGAGGAGGATGTACGCAAGATAAGTTCCCGTATGCAGGAGCTCATAGACAGGGACATCCCTTTCGTATGCCACGAGGCCCCAAGGGAGGAGGTCATCAGGATTTTCGAGGAAATAGGCTATACCGACAAGGTCAAGCTGTTGGGCACAAGCAGTGACGATGCTATCGTGTATCATACACTGGACGGTACGCCGGACTATTATTATGACACATTGCTGCCGTCGACAGGCGGCATTTTCCTGTTCAAGCTGGAACTATACAAGGGAGGTATGCTGCTGAGGGTCCCTGACCGTCACAATCCCGAGGTTCTTGCCCCGTTCTTCGAACAGCCGAAGACATTTGAAGTATTCCTGGAAAACAGCCGCTGGAACAAGATAATGGGCCTGGAAACCGTGGGTGACGTTAACAGCGCCTGCCGACGTGGCGAGGCCAGCGACCTCATACAGGTGGCCGAGGCTCTGCAGGAGAAGAAAATCGTACAGATTGCCGAGGAGATAGAGCGAAGATATACGGGAGGAGACCTCAAGGTAGTGCTCATTACAGGGCCGACCAGCAGCGGCAAGACGACGTTCTGCAAAAGGCTTTGTGTGCAGCTCAAGGCCTGCGGACTGCATCCGGTATCATTCTCGACTGACGATTATTTCGTAAACAGGGTTGACACGCCGAAATTCCCGGACGGAAGTTATGATTTCGACAATTTCGAGACTGTCGACCACAGGGAGCTCGAATCCGACGTGCTCAAGCTGCTGCAGGGTGAGACGATAGACGAGCACGTTTACAACTTCGTCACAGGTCTGCGGGAGTACACCGGAAGGAAGCTCTCTCTTCAGAGCGGGTCCGTGCTCCTCATCGAAGGCATACACGCGCTCAACCCGGAGCTGATACCTCACGTTGACGCCAAATACCAGTTCAAGGTATTCATCAACACAATCACCTCTATATCCCTGGATGACCACAATTGTATCCCGACAAGCGACAACAGGCTTCTCAGACGAATAGTGAGGGATTATCTCAAGGGAGCGTTCTCGGCACAGGAAACCATTCAGAACTGGCCGAACGTGCGCCGCGCCGAAGGGAAATGGATATACCCTTATCAGGAAACGGCCGACATACTGTTCAACTCGGCATATCTGGTGGAATTCGCCGTCCTGAAAAAAAGTGCGGAGCGCATCCTCGCCACCGTGCCGGAAGACAGCCAGGAGAGCCGTGAGGCTACGCGGCTTCTGCGTTTCCTGCATCATTTCACACCGGTTCCGGACAAGGAAATACCTTCAACCTCGCTCTTGCGGAGTTTCATAGGAGGCAGCAGCCTGCAATGAGATATCTCGTAAACGAATCAACGGACCCACATTTCAATATGGCGTTCGACGAGTGGTGTCTGGAAAATCTGGACATCAGCGAGCCTGTGTTCTATCTCTGGAAGAACAGACCTTCGGTAATAATAGGTCTCAATCAGGATGCAGCACAGGAAGTCAACCTCGAATATCTGAAAGAGAAGGGCATCACCCTGGCCAGAAGGGTTACGGGGGGCGGAGCTGTTTATCACGACCTGCAGAACCTCAATTATACGATAATCGGGAAGGAGATAGGTCCCGAGATATTTGCCGAAGCCCTTTGCCGCCTAGGCATAAAGGCGGAGCTTTCCGGCAGGAATGACATATTCGTGGACGGGAAGAAAGTATCCGGGTATGCGAAAAGAATCTGGAAAGACAGGACGCTCATACACGGGACATTGATGTATGACGTGGACATAGACGTACTCACGCGCGCGCTCACGACCCCTGTGAGCAAACTTACCCTCAAGGGAGTATCCTCCGTACGCAGTCGTGTGACGAATCTCAAGGATATGCTCACTTCGTTCAGGGACATTGACGAGGTGAAGGAAGCCCTGCACCGTATCCTTGCGGACGGTGACGGCAGGATTGACCTGACTGAAAGCCAGCTCTCCGAAATTCGGGAGCTTTCCGACGGCAAGTTCTCTACCGTGGAGTGGCTTTTCAGAGAGCCGAGATAGTCTCTTTTATGATTTCCGACACGGTCGGATGAGGGAATACCGTCCTTTTGAGCTGGTCGACCGTCATCCCGGCCTGGATTGCGATACAGATGCCCTGGATTATTTCTGAGCTTGGATTCCCTATCATCTGTGCGCCAAGGACCTTTCCATCATTCTCCCCCGCGACAATCTTGCACAGGCCGAAGAATCCCTCATTCTCAGCGACGAACCTGCCGGAATACGACATCGGCAGTTTGGACAGCCTGACGGCGATACCGCGCCTGGCTGCTTCATCTTCGGAAAGTCCGACACAGGCGACCTCAGGGTTTGTATAGACCACGGAAGGAATCACGTCATAATCCATCACGTCATCCACGCCAAGGATGTTGTTGACAGCCACTTCACCCTCCCTGCTAGCTGTGTGAGCCAGAAGGCTGAATCCCGTCACGTCGCCGGCCGCATAGACATTCGGCACGTTCGTACGCATACGGTTGTCGACCTTGATTCCCTTGTCAGCTTCCACTCTGATGTTCTCGAGTCCGAGCCCGCGGATATTGGCGCGCCGCCCGACACTGAGCAATATCTTCTCCCCTTCCGCCGTACAGGCAATGCCATCAGGATCCACATATTCAACCGTATTGCCCTTGATTGCAGTGACCTTGCAGCCAAGATGGAACTCCACGCCTCTCTTGGCATAAATGTCACGGACCATTCCGCTGATCTCTTCATCAACCGGGCCGAGTATCTTAGGAAGCATCTCAATGACCGTCACTTTTGTTCCTATGCTGTTGTAGAAGCTGGCGAACTCCATCCCGATCACGCCACCGCCGATTACGACAAGGCTTTCTGGCTGCTTGTCAAGTGCAAGTATCTCCCTGTTCGTCAATACAATACCTTCACCAAGGTCAAGTCCCGGTATAGGCGGGACAGCTGCCTCGGAGCCGGAACAAACGAGCAGATTCGCAGCCTCAAATCTATCCTCACCGCACGATATGCATATTGCATCACCCTCCTTACCCAGAATCATCGCTTCTCCTCGTATGACTTCCACGGACGCATTCTTCATCTTCAGACGCACCCCGCCTACAAGTTTTTTCACGACCTTCTTCTTGCGGTCCATCACGTCACCGAACACAAGCTCCGGATTTGGTGAAACCACACCATATTTCCCGCCGTGACACGCATAGTCATACAGTTTCGCGCTATAAAGCAGGGTCTTCGTAGGGATGCAACCTTCATTAAGGCATACGCCTCCAAGTTCGTTCTTCTCGAAAAGAATGACGGACAGCCCTGCAGCCCCGGCTTTCTCAGCGGCTACGTAACCTCCAGGGCCGCCACCTATTATGGCAAGATTATACATATACAATATGTTTTTTGTTTCCTCTAATTTAGGATAAAATAATTACTTTTGCACCGTTTATTAAAGATATTTGATTATGGGACAACTTATCGTCATTGATCATCCGCTTATCCAGCACAAACTTGGCATTATGAGACAGGCAAGCACTCCGACCCAGGAGTTCAGGCAGCTGCTCAAGGAAATCGCAATGCTGATGGGATACGAGGTCACGAGAGACCTTCCTCTTGAGGATTACGAGATCGAGACACCTATCTGCAAGACCACGGCAAAGAGAATCGCAAACAAGAAAATGACTATCGTCCCTATATTGAGGGCCGGTCTGGGACTGGTTGACGGTCTGATACAGATTGCCCCGGGGGCAAAGATAGGACATATCGGGCTGTACCGGGATGAGAAGACACACAAGCCTGTTCCATATTTCTGCAAACTCCCGTCAGACGTCGCAGAGAGATTCGTGCTTCTCACAGATCCTATGCTCGCAACCGGAAGAAGCGCCTGTGACGCGATAACTCTGCTCAAAGAACGCGGATGCAGCCACATAAGGCTTATGTGCCTTGTTGCGGCCCCGGAAGGAATAAAGAAGGTGCAGGAAACCCATCCTGATGTCAAAATATATGTTGCCGCAGTGGACGAAAGGCTCAACGAGAACGCATATATTGTCCCGGGACTGGGTGATGCCGGAGACAGGATATTCGGCACGAAATAATGACAAGACTGGACGATACCATATGCGCGTGTGCGACATCCGGATCGGGTGCCATTGGTGTCATAAGGGTCAGCGGACCTGACACATTTGCAATCACGGATACACTGGTATCGCTCAAATCGGGAAGCATATCCGCTTCCGGAGGGTACAGCATAAGGTACGGAAAGATCCACGCCTGCGGAGGTGATGCGGAAGAGCTTGACGAAGTGCTTATCTCCGTGTTCAGGGCTCCGCACTCATATACAGGTGAAGACTCCGTCGAGATAAGCTGCCACGCCTCACAATACATAATCAAACGTATCCTCGAGTCCCTTGTCGTGGCCGGAGCCAGGATGGCCGGCCCGGGGGAATTCACACGCAGGGCATTCCTGAACGGGAAAATGGATCTCGCCCAGGCCGAAGCTGTGGCAGACCTGATAACCTCAAGCTCAAAGGCCGCCCATCACGTTGCAATGAGCCAACTCAAGGGAGAATATTCCAAGGAGCTGAGGGACCTTAGGGACCAGCTCCTGGAAATCACGGCACTGATGGAGCTCGAGCTTGATTTCAGTGAAGAGGATGTCGAATTTGCCGATAGAAGCAAACTCAGGGAACTCCTGGATGACGCCCTGGGGCATATTGACAGGCTGTCAGCCTCATTCCGCGACGGCTATGCCGTAAGAAACGGAATCCCCGTCGCTATCGTTGGAGAAGTGAACAGTGGCAAAAGCACGCTACTCAACGCCTTTCTGGGTGAAGACAGGGCCATAGTATCCGATATCCCCGGTACCACGCGCGACACCGTCGAGGAGACGATGACGATAGACGGACTTCTATACAGATTCATAGACACGGCCGGGCTCCGGGACACACAGGACTCAATAGAGAAGATTGGGATACAACGTTCCTGGGATAAACTTTCACACGCTGATATCGTCATCGCTGTGCTTGACGGATGCGCCCCCGCCGGGAAGAACGGGGATACACTTTCAAGAATATCATCCGCGCTGGCCGACCATCAGACGCTTATAGCTGTGACCAACAAGATCGACCTCTCCCCTGCCGTCAAGGGCACGCTGGGGATCTCCGCGAAGACAGGAGACGGACTAGACAAACTCAAATCGGCAATCTCAAGGAGCCAGGCAGACAGGTTCAAGGAAGACGGGACGCTGGTCACCAACCTCAGACATTATGAGGCCCTTACAAAAGCCACAGAAGCCCTTAGGGCCGTCAGAGCAGGTCTTGATACCCTCACTCCTACAGACCTCATAGCAGAGGACCTTCGCGCTGCCATCTCCGAGCTCAACACCATCTTCGGCGCAGCATCCTTCGACTCCGCTACCGGCTCACCTGCCGGAACCGGCAATTCCGCAATCGACTTCAAAGCCGTTACAGACCTTATATTCGAGAGATTCTGCGTGGGCAAATAAACTTGATACACAAATACATACAATCTAGATTTGAACCACACGAAGACCTGAGCGTGCAGGTGTTGTGGGATTTATAGGGATTGCATCCATTTGCATCTATTTTGGTCAGTTTGCAACAGTTTTTGACAGTTTAACACTATCCAAATAGATGTATGGAATTCGAATTAATGGGACAGAATATGGTTTAGATGCCGCCGTCAACGACCCATGAATTATACATTGCGTCTTTCTTGAGTGCGATGGTATATTTTCTTGTCTTTCCATCAGGCTTTTTGACTTTA
>JAZUKB010000037.1:0-4193 GCA_045643085.1 Candidatus Cryptobacteroides sp. | reverse complement strand
CCGGATGCCACTCCCAGACATCCGGGTGATACTCAATCTTTCCGATAGGAAAGAGAAGGGTCACTTCCCTTGAATCAAACACTTCGTCCCGCCAAATTCTCACTACTGAATAATCGTCCCCAAAAGTCCAGCCGTTGAACTTTATGTCCCTGAAACCTGAGCCATAATCAGCGTACAAAGCGGATCCGGTCGCCGTTTCAGGAGTGACGGTGCAGATTTCCACAATATCAGTGTAATAGTAAGTCGTCCGCTCGCAAAGAACGGCCACGCCATAAATATCTCCTGTGTCAGGACTGTCACTAAAACAGACCCTGATGCAGTTCCCTACCACTTCAGCTTCATATTCAGGAAAGCCGTCAGGGATAGAAGTGCTTGCAGATACCTCTTCGAAGGAGTCGGCTGATACAGCAACTTCCACCCTGTCTCCATTTCGGATTGGACTGTCAACGTACCAGCATCCCGGCTGGACAGTGCCAGTACGCTCGACAGCATGTTCAACATTCAAAGACTCTCCATTGACTTTGAAGTCGATTCTGACCTGCTCCAGCATCTCGTCTGTCTTCCAAACCTGATCAGCCGGGAGTGTTCTATAAAGTTGGATGACAGTAGAATCACTTGCACCCGGAATGCACTGCAGGAAAAGTTTTCCATTGCCGGATGATTCGATATCAAAAACCATCTGGCATCCGCTGAGAAGAAGTGCGGTCAGAACACTGTATGTAATCAATACTATATTTCTCATTCTAAAATTTCCTTGTGTAACTGAATGACGGGACTATCGGTATGATTCCGACACTTCTCCCGAAGAAACGGTACTGCCCGTTCATGACTTCTGAGTGCACATATGCATACAACGGATTCAACCGGCAATAAACGTTATATACACTGATGTTCCAGATCACATCATCGGAATTTTTCGATTTCTTATGGATGTTCACTCCTATGTCAAGCCGATGATAGTCGGGCATCTTTATTCCGTTCGGCTCCTCGAAGACGAAGCCCTGAGTCCTGCCTGATATTGAGTCAGAATAATAAATCCCCGGAAGGAACTGGGTGGCCACGGACATCCTGTTGCCGCTGTGATAGTTCCACGATGAGTAAATCTCATACTTCCAGCTCGGGCGCCACTGGGTGGTCAGGGTGAACTTGTGCCTGTTGTCATTCCTGTCACGATACCAGTCCGGCCAGATGTCCTCGAAGAAGCGCTCGCTCCAGGAGAGAGTGTAATACACGTTGATGCTCAACTGCGGGGAGTCGTATCCATAATCGACTTCTACTCCGTATGACCTGCCCTTGCCAACATTGAAGCTGGTTTCCCAGTCTGCGAGATTCGGGAATAGAACATTCATACCGTTGTATTCTATGAGATTGTCCATTGTCTTGTACCACCCTTCGACATAAAGGTGCATCCGATCTCCCAAACGACCATAAAGGCCTCCGGCAAGTTGGTCGGAAATCATCGGGGCCAAAGTTTTCGAAGAAGGAAGCCAGTAGTTTGATGGAAGGTCCAGATAGGTCGAGGAGAGCAGGTGCGAAAATTGGCTCATCTTCGAATATGAGGCTTTCAGGGCCAATACCGGAGTTATCCGGGCCCTGAATGCCAGCCTTGGCTCAAGAGAATTCCATACATTCCCTCCTGAAGAATATGTGGAGTTGCGGACACCCGCATTCAATTTTATGCCGGAAGTCAGGCTCATCTCATCCTCTGCATATGCGCTGAACTCAAGGCAATTGAAATGAAGGTTGTCATTGAGATGAAGTGAGGAGTCCTTGCTCCGGCCATTCTCAGTGAAATCATATTTGCTCTGAGGATTATAAACGTGAAATGTCAGGTTGGTCCCGGCACGTATATGCTGGCCCGCAGAAGCATACCAGTCGATGTCTGCAGACAATCCCGTATCGTCCAAGTCTCCACGGTTGAAAGCCTGGGTTTGATAAATATAGCTGCCTTCCTGCCCGTCTTGAGGCACTTGACCGCCACTGCTGAAATACGAGCCTGTCCCTATCCTGGAATTGGCGTCCGACCAAAACGCCACAGATCTCAAGTTCAGGCCCCGGCTGAAAGACTTGTCCCATTTGACCGACGCAAGGAAATTGCCCCAGCTCATATCTGCGTTATCACATGAGTTGACGGCGAAATGCACATCGTCATCTGTGTTGTTACGACTAAGGACCTGCTTTATGTGAAATGTGTCATTTCCCATAAAAATGAATGCTGAGAGTCTGCTGTCATCAGACAACTTATGTGTCAGTTTCGCTGTGATGTCCATAAAGGCATAACCGGCGCTTAATGATTCTCCACTTTCCTTGCGGTGTGCGTTCATTATGCCGAGTGTCGGATATATCACGGCATCGGCCCACGAACGCCTTACGGACAGAGCATAGGACGTCTTGCCCTTGACTATCGGGCCCTCCAGCGACAGACGTCCCTCAAGAAGTCCCAGCGACCACTGTCCGCTGGATTCCGAGAAGTCTCCGTCCTTGAGAGAGATTTCCGCGACTGATGAAGTCCTTCCACCGAAACGTGCAGGGAAACCGCTCTTATAGAAATCTACGTGGTCGATTGCATCGGTATTGAATGTAGAGAAAATGCCCCCGAGGTGGCTTATCTGATAAACTGGTACAGCATCAAGGAGGTACAAATTGTCCGATCCGTCTCCACCATGGACGTATAGGCTGGACAGAAGTTCTGTACCGGAAGCCACTCCAGGCAGTGTTTGAAGGGTCTTCAGCAAGTCTGGAACACTTAACGCTGCATATCCTTGGCGGAACACAGTCCCGTCAAGTTTGGCCAGTCCTGTCTGAGTATAGTTGATATCCCTTTCAATGACTCCTGTGATTCTGGCTGCTGTGATTGTGTCGATTTGGATGTCAGCTTCATAGTCCAGCGGCTTCGGTTCCGCGGGCTTGGAGTTCTGCTCCGCCGCCGTCAGGAGGATGTATTTCCCCTTGACCCGCCATTCGATGCCGGTGCCGGCGAAAAGCGTCTTCAGGCTGGCCTGCAGGCTCTTGCGCCTGAAATCCTGCCCCTTGAAGAAAGTGTCCACCGGGAGGTTCGAGTCATAGGCGAAGTTGACTCCATAGCGCTCGCTTACCGCCTTCATTCCGTCCTTGACGGTGATGGAAGTCTGAGCGCCCGCGGCCAGCGATAGCAGCGCGGCGACGGCTATTGTCACGACCCTTCTCATCTCTCTATCTCTATGTCGACGCCGAGAACGTCCTCGATAATGGATACTATAAGTTCCAGGTCATCGTCCGGGAAGGCGGCCGTAAGGCACTTCCTTGTGGGGTCCGCCTTGAGGGTGCAGTGAAAATAGTCCGACAGTTCCGTCAGGACGTCTGCCAGAGGGGCCTCATCATAGACAAATACGTGGGTGGTGGCAACATCGGGGTTGAGAACCGTCTGGACCACTTCCTCATCTGCAGGGGCCCTGGTGTGACGGATGGCCGAAGTTACGCCGTAGCCTGCGGCTGATACTATCGCGACCGAAGCCGCGACAGCGGCTGCGGTGGTCAGCCATCTGAAGCGTGGCGAGGCCGTCTCCCGAGAATGTATCCTCGCTATTGCTTTCTTCGTGTCAAACCTGCCTTCCTGGAAGTGCTTGACCACGAAATCAAGGTTCCTGTCATAAAAATCCTGCATATTTTGGTACTCCTTTTCCTATATAAACGCAGAAAAGAGAAATAGTACCACTCTGTTTATGCAAAAATGAACAAGAAAAATCTCTTCGCCTTTTCGCGGAGGGTCTTCATCGCCCTCGATATCTGGTTGCGGACGGTTCTCTCGGAGACCCCGAGCCGCTCGGCAATCTCGGAATACTTCAGCCCGTCCCGCCTGTGCATCATGAGCATCCTGCGCCTTCCCTCCGGGAGGCTTTCAATCGCAGTCCACAGCCAGGCCTCGTCGTAGGCCCGGGAAAGAGCCTCCTCGTCGGTGATGGGCGCTTCTGCGTCCTCGGGGAGAATCGACTCCGGGTGTACGCTCTTTCTCCTGAGGATGTCAATGCAAGCGTTCCGGACTGACGCGGAGAGATAGGCTTTGGATAACGACAGGCCTTCTCCGGCCTTCATCTTCTCCCACAAAGCCACGAAGGCTTCCTGCACCACATCCTCGGCCGCATCCACAGACTGAAGATAATGCGTGGCATAGAGGCACAACGGCCTGTAGTAGAGCCGGAACAGTTCGTCTATGT
>JAZUKB010000036.1:0-2801 GCA_045643085.1 Candidatus Cryptobacteroides sp. | reverse complement strand
AGTTGTAAATCTTTTATTTATGTTATTTCCCCCACATTTTGCGGGGTTGCAAAGATAGGATAAAAATCCCTAAATGCCAACAAGTTTTCAACAAAATTACTTGAAACTGTAAATTTTGTCGCTCCTGCGCAGGTTTTCCCTTACGGGGATGGAGCAGACATCGCCCTTCGAGGCTGTCTGCACGTTCTTCAGGTCAACTCTTATTTCAGGTACCGTGTATTCAATCACGCCGGTAGTGGGGCCGCAGATGAGCATCGTGTCCCCGACGCTGAAAGAGCCGGTCTCGACTGTGACCTCCGCCACTCCGATTTTGGCGAAATAATTGGTTATCTTGCCGATATACGTCTTGGTCCGGGTCGCGCGATTACCATATGCGTCGCTCCACTCTCCAAGCCTGGCTCCCTGATAATATCCGTCCCAGAACCCACGGTTGAACACTGTCGAAAGTTTTTCTTTGAGGCTGGAGGCCAGTTCCGGGGTATATCTTCCCTCTTCGACGGCATCTGCGGCATCCCGGTATGCCCTCGTGACGGTCCTTACATACTCGCTGCTGCGGGCACGCCCCTCTATCTTGAATACGGTCACTCCCGCTTCGATTATCTTGTCAAGGAACTCGATTGTACACAGGTCCTTAGGGGACATTATGTATTTGTTGTCAACCACCAGCTGCGACCCTGTCTCAAGGTCGGTCACCTCATATCCGCGGCGGCATATCTGATAGCAGGAGCCCCTGTTTGCGGAGGCGCCGTATTCGTGCAGGGAAAGGTAGCATTTGCCCGAGACGGCCATACACAGCGCGCCGTGACAGAACATCTCTATCTGCAGAGGCCGCCCGGAAGGACCGCAGATCCCCTCCCTGTCTATGGTGGCCTTTATCTCCCTGACCTGCCCCAGATTGAGTTCCCGGGCAAGGACTATGACGTCGGCGAACCGGCTGTAGAAACGCAGGCTCTCGCGGTTGGAAATGCTGAGCTGGGTCGAGATATGGACCTCCAGCCCTATCTGACGGGCATATTCTATTGCCGCCATATCGCTGGCAATCACCGCGCTGATTCCCGCATCGCGGGCGGCCTCAAGAGCCTCCCTCATCGGGGCGAGATCCTCGTCATACAGTATAATGTTCAGGGTCAGATATGACTTCACCCCGTTTTCACGGCAGATACGGCACACCTCCCCCAGATCCTCCGGAGCGAAATTGTTCGCGGAATGGGAGCGCATATTCAACCGTCCCACCCCGAAATAGACGGAATCCGCACCGCCCTGGATTGCGGCTCTCAGGCATTCGAAATTGCCCGCAGGGGCCATTATCTCCAATCTATTTCTCACGGCCCAGAAGCATTTTTGCAAATTCGTCAAGGCGGGCCTTCTGTTCGGACGTCAGCGAAGATTCTTCCAGGGCCTGCACCGCCAGATTGTGATACCGTGCAATGGTGCTTTCCGCATCATCCTTTATCCCGAGCCGGAGGTACATATCCCTCATTGCGGAGAATTTCTCCTGACGGCAGGAGTCCGAGTCCATCTTCATGATTCTTTCCATCTCCGCCTTCTGCACCCTGTCAGCCTTCCTGACGGCACTCACCAGCAGCCAGGTTTTCTTGTTGCACGCAATGTCACCGCCTATCTGCTTTCCGAAAGATTTCTCGTCACCGAAAGTGTCGAGGTAATCGTCCGCTATCTGGAAGGCCAGACCGAGCTGGTATCCGTAGTCGTATATGATTCGGCCCAACTCTTCGTCACACCCTCCGAGCAGCGCTCCCATCCTCGCCGAGGCGGCAAGCAGACAGGCTGTCTTGAGCCCTATCATCCTCAGGTAGTCATCCATCGTGATAAGCGGTATCTGTTCGAAATCCATATCCAGCTGCTGTCCTTCGCAGATGCTTATCGCAGTGGTCGTGAACAGGTCAAGAACTTGTGGCAATTTGTCTTTTTCAGCCTCTGCCAGGTACTTGTATGACAGGAACGCCATCGCATCCCCGGAAAGAATCGCCGCATTCTCGTTCCACTTCTTGTAGACGGTGGGCCTGCCCCTTCGAGTGGGAGCCTTGTCCATTATGTCGTCGTGCAGAAGGGTGAATTCGTGAAACATCTCCAGCGCGAATGCCGGACTGAGGACGGAACTGTCGATTCTGTCGCTGAAGAGGTTATACACCGTAAGGCAGAGTTTCGGCCTGACCCTCTTCCCCCCGATTGACATCGTATATTCGACCGGTTCATACAGATTGTACGGCTCCCGGCTGTAACCCATCTCCCTGCCGGCCCTGGCGACCAGTTCGTCTATTTCTTTAAGAGAATACATCTTGCTGATTTTTAATAAAGTTTACCACTTGTCGAGGGCGGCGTCGAGCTGGGGGTCGTTCCTCAATGACACGACGGTGCTGGCCCTGTTGAAATAGTACTTCTCGACAATCTCCCTTTCCACGAGAGGCAGGATTTCCGCCTTGCGGGCGCGGAGGGAACTCTCTTTGTCAAGGTTCAACTTGGCGGAAAGAGCATCTATTTCATCTTTGTATGAGCCATATAGATTGTCGCTCTCCGCCACTTTGATGAGAGCGTCCAGAGCCGTCTGGGCGCTGCTTCGCACGTCGAATTCCTGTGTGGCCGCAAATTTCACGAAATCTTCGTAATCGGCGTCACTCATCCTGAACTCTCCTGCAGAGGCGATGGAAGGGTGCTTCTTGTAGTATTCAATTGCGAAGTCACCGGTTATGTCCCCCATAACCAGCGCTATGGCGGTACGGCTGTACTGAGGGCTCTCAACTTCGATGTCGGGAGTGATGCCTCCTCCGTCATAGACGCTGCGG
>JAZUKB010000035.1:0-3288 GCA_045643085.1 Candidatus Cryptobacteroides sp. | reverse complement strand
ACATATCGCGCGTCAACACAACGCTGGCGGTATTGTCGCAAGGGTGAAAACTGACTTTCTCCGCAGTCTGAATCTCCTTGTCAAGGAAGTATTTCACCCGGTGTCCGTTCTCAAAGAGTTCCTTCGGGTCAGCCGTATCCGCAATGTCAATGTCGTTGATAAGACCGAAAGCGCATACGCTGCCGGGAGCTACACCAAGACATCTGTCCATCCTCTCAGGGCTGGCAAACGACAGTTTCCCTTGATGCAGCATATGCTCAAGCGCGTGAATGTCAAGATTCTTGTGGCACTCGTAGCTTATCGTTTAATGCCTGTTCCCTTTATGGTTACGCATAAAGAGGTTCTTGCAATGAGTCGCCTCAATGTTTTTCCAATATGCAAGGCAATCCTCAATAGTGAAGATTGCGGGATGATAGTGCACCTCATAGCCTATTCCGTGGTCATCCAACCAGGAGAGCGTTCCCTGTATCTTTTCTGACGGCATATACGGATTTGTCTGGTACTATGCAAAATTACACAAATTCCGCCCTTTCATCAAGACATAAGCCGAATCTGCTCTGGTTCGAGTTGTGTTTATCCGTCTGTACAAATGAATCCACTTCGGCCAAGTCAACCCAGCCTTCACTTATCTTTCGTCTATATGAATGACAACCTTACGCAATACGCTATTAGAATGTATCATATCAGTTTCCATCAGTCATTGAATAGGGTTTGTCTTCCGTTTTAATGCCTCGTTTCCTATTGGGTTTGGAACTCATTGTAAACTCCAGGCAACCTCCGTTTAGGATGTCGGAATGCTTGATGTACATCTTGCCGTAGGGCTTCCCGTTGAGGCGTGCCTCCTTGACGTAGCAGTTCCTGTCGCTGACACCCGGGGCTTTTATTTCCAGGGATTTGCCGTTGGGAAGATTGATTTTTGCGTATGGGACGTAGGGCGCTCCGAGCACATATTCGTCCGTTCCGGGACATACGGGATAGAATCCCAGGGCAGAGAATATGTACCAGGCTGACATCTGGCCGCAGTCATCGTTGCCGCCGAGCCCGTGCATATCGTTGCGGTATTTGCTGTTCATAATGACGCGGAGCCAATACTGTGTTTTCCAGGGCTGGGAAGTCCAGGCGTACAGATATGGGATGTGATGGCTGGGTTCGTTGCCGTGAACGTAGCCACCTATGAGACAGTCGGCCTCGATGTCCTCGTTGTCTGCATAGTACTTGGGGTCGAGTTCCATTCCGAAAAGTCCGTCAAGGTTGGCCGTGAATTTCTGCTCTCCTCCCATAAGCTCCATTATTCCATATACGTCCTGAGGCGCATGGAAGGAGAAATTCAGGGAATTTCCCTCGATGAACCCTTCTCCGAAGGTCATCTGAGGGTCGAATTCGGATTTGAATTTGCCGTCCGAATATCTGGGGCGTGCGAATCCGATGGATTGGTCGTAGATGTTCCTGTAGTTGAGAGCGCGTTTGGCATATTCGTCCTCGACGTCCTTGTCTCCCACAAGTATCGCGGCTGCATAGACACTCCAGTCATCATAAGAGTATTCGAGTGTGTTGGATGCGGCAGTCGCGATGTTGTCCAGCGGAACGTATCCGAGTCTGATATAATCCCCAAGCCCGCAATAATAGGGAACAGACGAGGTGGCAACCATTGCCTTGAGAGCTTCTTCCTTGTTGATATCCAGGCCTTTGACAATGGCATCCGCAAGCACTGGCACTGCGTGGTATCCACTCATACACCAGTTTTCGTTGGCCATATGACTCCATACGGGCAGCATATGGTGGACGCTCTGCTCCCAGTGGGCAATCATCGACTTCACCATATCGCTCTCCCTGTCCGGTTTCATAAGGGTTAGGAAAGGATGTTCGGCACGATAGGTGTCCCATAGCGAGAAGACGGTGTAGTTGGTCCAGCCGTCAGTCTGATGGATGTCGTGGTCGAGACCCCGGTATCCGCCGTCCACGTCCATATAGATGGACGGATTGATCATTGTGTGATAGAGGGATGTATAGAACATCACTCTCTGGTCGTAAGTGCCCTCGACATCTATGCAGGCGAGTTCCTTGTCCCAGGCGTCCTTGGCTTCGGATGCCAGCGTCTCGAAGGATTTGCCGGCTGTTTCCGCCCTGAGGTTGCGCAGTGCGCCATCCTGACCTGTGGCTGAGAGAGCCACCTTCATTGTAAGTTCACTCTCTGCCGCGGTATTGAACTTGAAATACGCTGCAATCTTGCGACCGGCCATTTCCGGGAAATTGCGGTACTGGCTGAACTTGCTCCAGCCTCCCTTGTAGTCGATTCTTTCGCGGTCTTCATAACCGTATTCCGTAATGGGCTGGGAGAATTCAATGGCGAAAAAGGTGTAATTGGTGCGCGCCCAGCCGCTGGTAATTCGGTAGCCGGTAATCACGGTGGGAGAAACCACCCTGATTTCGGCCCATAGGGTCTTGCCGTCGTAGTTGTAGATTCCCCTGTTAAGATCGATGACGATGTGACCGTCCTTGCCTTCAGGGAAGGTATATTTGTGGATGCCGGCACGCTGCGTGGCTGTGAGTTGCGCACGAATGCCGTAATCTGCAAGTGTCACTTCATAATAGCCGGGCGTAGCTTTCTCTCCGTCGTGAGAGAACCTGGAACGGTATCCGCTGTCGGGATTGGATGCTGTGCCGGGATTCAGCCTGACCTCTCCCGTTGCCGGCATCACCAGAATGTCGCCGAGGTCGGAATGACCCGTGCCGCTGAAGTGAGTGTGGCTGAAGCCTACGATTGTCGGGGCGGAATACCGGTATCCGGCACAGGTCTCATAGACTTCAGGCTGATATTTGCCACTCACGTTATGGGGAATAGTGTCGGTATCCGGACTGAGCTGTACCCCGCCGAAGGGAACGCAGGCACCCGGGAATGTGTGGCCCATCCCATCTGTGCCGATGAATGGGTTTACGTAATCTGAATGTGACTGTGCCGCCGCAAGTGTGCAGAGGCAGAGTATGAAGAGTAGAATTGCCGCTTTTTTCATAATTCCAAATATAAGGAATATTTCAGTGAATTATCTGGCGGAACTTGTCTGGAAGCTGCTTTGAAATGAGTATCTTTGAACATTGTTGATTTAGTGACGATGAAAAGATTATTCTGGGCATTCATGGCCGTTTCGCTTACCTTATCAGCGAACTTGGTGATTATGTGACAGCATTTGAATATTCCAACGGCATCTTGAAACACCTGAGCAGCGAAATAGCCTATGAAGGTGGCGGGCACGGAAGCGCTGACATACACGTCAGTCGCGATGACAACCG
>JAZUKB010000034.1:0-37583 GCA_045643085.1 Candidatus Cryptobacteroides sp. | reverse complement strand
CTTCCGCCGGTCGCCGGCAGAGTATTGCTACTCCCCGCTGCCCCTCGACTTGCATGTGTTAAGCCTGCCGCTAGCGTTCATCCTGAGCCAGGATCAAACTCTTCTTTGTATATTTCTTATACTTCTAGCTCGATCCCTGGCGCTTCTAATTCCTTAAAGAAATCAACGCTCTCGATTATTGTTTCTCGGTACTTGCTTGTACTTTTCCTAAACAGTCTTTTCAAAGATCTCTTTCAAATTTGGCGCTAAAAAAACCGGCCTGTTTTGGCCGACCGCCTTCCCTGTTCGTTGAACGGGATTGCAAAGGTAGTTAATAAAATTTAATCTGCAAACTTTTCGTTAAAAATTTATCAGAAATTTTCTATTAAAAAGAACTTTGCATCCTCTTCCGTTCGAAGGGGATGCAAAGGTACAACGATTTTGCAGATTCGCAAATATTTTTTTTGTTTTTTTACATCATTCCGCCAGCCGGCATTGCAGGGGCTACAGGAGCCGGTTCAGGGATGTCCACGATACCGCATTCAGTGGTCAGGAACATTCCGGCAACAGATGCTGCATTCTCAAGGGCAACGCGCGCAACCTTAGTCGGATCAATCACACCCGCTTCATACATCTTGACATATTCGCCGGTACGGGCATTGTATCCGAAATCACCCTTGCCTTCCTTGATCTTCTGGATGATGACACTGCCGTCAACTCCAGCGTTCTGAGCTATCTGGCGGAGAGGCTCTTCAATTGCCTTGGCAACGATATGGATTCCCGTAGTCTCGTCATCATTGTCCCCCTTGAGCGAATCGAGAACAGCCGCAGCGCGGATATAGGCCACACCGCCTCCAGGAAGGTAACCTTCCTCAACGGCAGCACGTGTCGCATTGAGGGCATCTTCCACACGGTCCTTCTTCTCCTTCATCTCAACCTCGGTGGTAGCTCCCACATAAAGGACTGCCACTCCCCCTGCGAGCTTTCCGAGACGCTCCTGAAGTTTCTCCTTGTCGTAATCGGAGGTTGACGTAGATATCTGCTTGCGGATAAGGTCGGCCCTGTCAGCAATTGCCTTCTTGTCACCGGCTCCACCGACAATGGTGGTGTTCTCCTTGGTGATGGTGACCTTCTCAGCTTTTCCAAGCATATCAGGAGTAGCATTCTCCAATGTATAGCCCCTTTCTTCGGAAATAACCTGTGCGCCTGTCAGTACGGCTATGTCCTGCAGCATCTCCTTGCGACGGTCACCGAAGCCGGGAGCCTTTACCGCAGCTATCTTGAGCGATCCACGGAGTTTGTTGACAACAAGCGTCGTAAGGGCTTCGCCATCAACATCTTCAGCGATGATCAACATTTCGCGTCCCTCCCTTGCAATAGGCTCAAGGATAGGGAGCAAGTCCTTCATAGTGCTTATTTTCTTGTCGGTAATCAGAATGGCAGGATTGCTGAGCTCAGCTTCCATCTTGTCACCGTTTGTCATAAAATACGGGGAAATGTACCCGCGATCGAACTGCATACCCTCAACGACCTTAACCTCGGTTTCCGTACCTTTGGCTTCTTCGACAGTGATGACACCATCTTTCTTGACCTTGGACATCGCATCAGCAATCAGTTTTCCGATATTGTTGTCGTTGTTGGCGGATACTGTTCCGACCTGCTCAACCTTGGAATAGTCGTCTCCGACAGACTGACTCTGTTTCTTGAGCTCTGCGACCACTGCTGCAACAGCCTTGTCTATTCCACGCTTGAGATCCATAGGGTTTGCTCCTGCGGTGACGTTCTTGATTCCAACGTTAATAATTGCCTGGGCAAGAACAGTGGCAGTGGTGGTTCCGTCTCCGGCCTGCTCGTTAGTCTTGGATGCAACCTCCTTGACCATCTGCGCTCCCATATTCTCGAAACGATCCTCAAGCTCTATCTCCTTTGCCACCGTAACACCATCCTTAGTCACCTGCGGTGCACCGAATTTCTTGTCAATAACCACGTTTCGTCCCTTAGGACCAAGTGTTACCTTTACTGCATTTGCAAGCGAATCCGCGCCCTGCTTCATCTTGGAGCGGACTTCGGTATCGAATTGTATCTCTTTTGCCATATTACCTCTATATATTAAAGGACATTTTAGAGAATTGCTAAAATGTCAGACTGTTTTACTATCAGATATGTCTTGTCATCCACCGTTACCTCGGTTCCGGCATACTTGCCGTACAGAACTACATCGCCCTTCTTCACCTCCATTGGTTCATCCTTCAAGCCGGGACCGGTTGCAAGTACGGTTCCCTGCTGTGGTTTTTCCTTTACTGTATCAGGAATATAGATTCCTGAAGCCGTCTTGGTCTCGGCAGCCTTAGGCTCGACCAGGACTCTGTCTGCAAGTGGTTTGATCATAATGGTTTATTTTTTTTGATATCTTTGGATTCAATGTCCGTGCCAATGACATTTTGTCATTTATGGAATTGCCAGAGGACCACACCGACGCTCACAGAGACATTCAACGAGTGTTTCGTACCGAACTGTGGTATCTCCAGACAGAAATCACATTCTTCAATCACGTCATCACCGACCCCGTCCACCTCGTTGCCGAACACCAACGCATACCGGCATCCTTCCTCCGGACGGAAATCCTGTAGATTCACCGAATGTTCGGTCTGTTCCACACCTATTATAGTGTATCCCTGCTCACGCAATGAGCGCACAGCATCGACCGTCTGGTCGCAATGCACCCACTCGACGCTATCCTCGGCTCCCAAGGCCGATTTATGGATTTCCGCGGACGGCGGGCAGGCACATATTCCGCAGAGGAATATCCGGTCCACCTTGAATGCGTCCGAGGTCCTGAATGCACTTCCGACGTTATGTGCGCTACGTATATTATCCAATACAAGCACCACCCCGGATTGAGGAAGTGCTTTGTACTGCTCAGCGCTGACGCGTCCGAGTTCCGAACTTAGAAGCTTGCGGTCTTTCAATCAATACTTGTTTAATGGATAACCGGCCGTTAGCTTATGGACTTTCTGCTTTACGGCCTCAAGGATCTCGGCGTGCTCTGGAACTTCAAGCTTCCGGGCGAGCGCTTCGGAATGTTTTGCGCAGGATGACAGAACGGTATCTATCAAGCCGACTATCGTCACCATATCCTTCTCCACAAAACCTCTGGATGTAACGGCCGGAGTCCCGACCCTGACGCCGGATGTCTGGAAAGGACTGCGGTCATCAAACGGAACCATATTTTTGTTTATTGTAATATCAGCCTTGACAAGTTCGGATTCGGCCATCCTTCCTGTCACGTCAGGGAACTTTGAACGAAGGTCGATAAGCATAAGATGGTTGTCAGTCCCACCCGATACAACCTTGTATCCCAAACGGATGAATTCCTCCGACATCGCCTTGGCATTTGACATAACCTGCTTCTGGTATTCCACATACTCAGGCTGAGCCGCTTCGAAGAAAGCGACGGCTTTTGCGGCAATCACGTGCTCCAGCGGGCCACCCTGCACCCCAGGGAAAACGCTGCTGTCCAGAACCTGGCTCATTTTCTTGACCACTCCCTTAGGTGTAGTACGTCCCTGAGGGTCGTCGAAATCCTTTCCTATGAGAATCACGCCGCCACGAGGTCCCCTGAGAGTCTTATGAGTTGTGGAAGTTACGATATGAGCATATTTTACAGGATTTTTCAAAAGACCTGCCGCAATCATTCCAGCCGTATGTGCCATATCTATCCAAAGTATGGCGCCAACCTTATCGGCAATGGAGCGCATCCTCTCATAGTCCCACTCGCGGGAATATGCGGAAGCCCCTCCTATTATCAATTTCGGCTTGTGCTCGAGGGCGAGAGCCTCCATCTTATCATAATCTACAAGTCCGGTTTCAGGGTTCAAGCCGTAGGACACGGCATTGTACAGGATTCCGGAGGCATTGACCGGAGAACCGTGCGTAAGGTGTCCACCTTGCGAAAGGTCCAGTCCCATAAAAGTATCTCCAGGCTTGAGCACGGCCATAATGACCGCCATATTGGCCTGAGCCCCGGAATGCGGCTGGACATTGGCCCACTCGGCATCATACAATGCCTTGAGCCTGTCGATCGCCAACTGCTCTATCTGGTCAACGATTCCGCATCCTCCATAATAACGCTTGCCCGGGTATCCTTCAGCATATTTGTTCGTACAGACCGACCCCATCGCCTCCATTACGGCAGTGCTGGCATAATTCTCTGAAGCGATAAGTTCAAGTCCGGACTTCTGTCTGGCTTCCTCCTTGCTTATCAAATCGAAAATCTGTAAATCCTGTTTCATTTTTCAATCGTAACTTGTTACTACAAATATATACAAATTATGCCGCATATAAAAACCGGCCGGGAGTTTTTCCCGACCGGTCTGAAATATTCCGATAGATTATCAGTTTCCTTCGCTGATTGCAGCCTGTGCGGCAGCAAGGCGCGCGATAGGCACACGGAACGGTGAGCAGCTGACGTAGTCAAGTCCGATCTTGTTGAAGAACTTGATGGAATCAGGATCTCCTCCGTGCTCTCCGCAGATACCGCACTTGAGATCGCTTCTCCTGCTGCGGCCTCCCTGGACGCCATACTCGACAAGCTTGCCGACACCCTTGACATCAATGGTCTGGAACGGATCGGCATCAAGAATCTTGTTCCCAAGATAATCGCCCATGAATGTACCAACGTCATCACGTGAGAATCCGAATGTCATCTGTGTAAGGTCATTGGTGCCGAATGAGAAGAACTCAGCCGTACGCGCCATACGGTCAGCCGTGAGGGCGGCGCGAGGTATCTCGATCATTGTACCGAAATGATACTCGATATACTGGAGTGTCTGTGCCTCAACCTCGACACGGATCTTTTCGCAATGAGCTTTCTGGAATTCAAGCTCACGTGCAGATACCGTTACCGGGATCATTATCTCCGGCATAGGGGTAAGACCCTCGGCCAGGAGTTCAGCCGTTGCCGTGAAGATAGCCCTGTACTGAGTCTCGGCAATAAGCGGATAGGTGATGTGCAGACGGACTCCACGGTGACCCATCATAGGGTTAACCTCATGAAGGTTCTCGCCTCTCTTGTCAATTTCTCCGGTTGTGATACCAAGTTCCTCTGCAATTTCCTCCTTCTTGTCCTCGCTCTTCGGAACGAATTCATGAAGAGGTGGATCAAGCAGACGGAATACAACCGGCTTGCCGTTCATTATTCGGAGAGTGCTCTTGACTGATGCCTTGATGAAAGGCTCGAGTTCTGCAAGAGCTTTCTTTCTTTCCTCCTCTGTGTCGCAAAGAATCATCTTACGGAGCTTTGCGAGAGGTGTCTCGGAGTTCTTGCCGTAGAACATATGCTCGATACGGAAGAGGCCGATACCCTCGGCGCCGAACTGGAGTGCCCTCTGTGCATCCTCAGGTGTATCTGCATTGGTGCGGATCCCGAGCTTGCGGTATTTGTCCACGATGTTCATGAAATTGATGAACAACGGATTCTCGGAAGCGTCCATAGTCTCGATCTTGTCAGCGTAAACCACGCCCTTTGATCCGTTGAGACTGAACCAGTCGCCTTCCTTGTATGATTTGTCGCTGCCGGCAAAAGAAACGGTCTTTGCAGTGAAATTAATCTTCATGGCCTCACAACCTACGATACAGCACTTGCCCCATCCACGAGCCACGAGAGCAGCGTGGGATGTCATACCTCCGCGGGTGGTAAGGATTCCGGCAGAAGCCCTCATTCCCTCGATATCCTCAGGAGAGGTTTCTTCACGGATGAGAATGACCTTCTCTCCCTTTGCAGCGGCAGCCATTGCAGCCTCTGAAGTGAATACGATGGTACCTACAGCTCCACCAGGTGAAGCAGGGAGACCCTGTGCAATCACTTTTGCCTTCTTCTCTGATGCAGGATTGAGGATAGGGTGAAGTATCTCATCAAGCTGGGAAGGAGAAACCCTGAGCACTGCTGTCTTCTCATCGATCATTCCCTCTCCAAGCATGTCCATAGCCATCTGGAGGGCTGCAATTCCTGTACGCTTGCCGATACGGCACTGAAGCATCCAGAGATGGCCTTCCTGAATCGTGAACTCAATGTCCTGCATATCGTGGAAATGAGACTCGAGCCTCTTGCGTATCTCATCAAGCTCGGCATATACCTCAGGCATAGCCTTTTCGAGGGATGCAAGATCCTTGTTATGCTCGTTCTTGGTAGCCTCGTTGAGAGGATTCGGTGTGCGGATACCCGCTACTACATCCTCGCCCTGTGCATTGATGAGCCACTCTCCATAGAACTTATTGTCTCCTGTAGCCGGATTGCGGGAGAAAGCCACACCTGTAGCTGAAGTGTCTCCCATATTGCCGAATACCATTGACTGCACGTTGACAGCTGTGCCCCAGTCATCAGGAATCTTCTCAATACGACGGTAAGCGATGGCACGCTTTCCGTTCCAGGACTTGAACACTCCTCCTATTGATCCCCAGAGCTGAGCCTCTGCTGTATCAGGGAATTCAACGCCAAGGACTTCCTTGATTCTTATCTTGAACTTTTCGCAGAGCTCCTTGAGCTCATCAGCGGTGATTTCAGTATCTGACTTGTATCCTTTAGCTGCCTTTACTTCCTCCATCATACGGTCGAGCTGCTGGCGGATACCCTGTCCGTCTGCAGGCTCGATACCCTCGGCCTTCTCCATAACGACATCCGAATACATCATAATCAGACGTCTGTATGCATCATATACGAAACGAGGATTTCCTGTTTTCTTTATCATACCAGGGAGTGTCGCAGAGCAGAGACCGATATTCAGGATTGTATCCATCATACCAGGCATACTGCTGCGGGCGCCTGAGCGGCAGCTGACGAGAAGCGGATCCTGAGCGTCTCCGAATCTCTTTCCCATAAGTTCTTCAGTTGCCTTGAGCGCAGCTGCTACATCTTTCTTCAAATCTTCAGAATATCCTCCGCCGAGCTCATAATATTCGGCGCAGCACTCTGTTGTAATAGTGAATCCGGCAGGAACCGGCATTCCCAAACGGCTCATTTCAGCCAGGTTGGCTCCTTTTCCACCGAGGAGCTCTCTCATTGAGCCATCACCTTCGGCCGTCTTTCCGCCGAAACGATAAACTCTTTTCTTGTTCTCAAACATATATTTTTCCTTAATGATTTTCGCGGCCGCGAATTTACGATTTTTTTCGGAATAAACGAATCGCCTGTCAAATCATAATAATTTTGACGCCAATTCCGACAATTCACTTCTCTCTCCCTTTCGCAGGAACACGTGCTCGAAAAGTTTCTGGCCCGCCATTTTCTCCCCGAGGTGGGTGAGACCGTTGGACCACTGGTCAAGGTAGGGCTGGTCTATCTGGAAAATGTCCCCGGTAAATACCATCTTTGTCCCCTGACCGGCACGCGTTATTATTGTCTTGATCTCGTGCGGGGTGAGATTCTGCGCCTCGTCGATGATAAAGAAACACCTGCCCAGACTGCGCCCCCTGATATACGCGAGCGGTTCTATCAGCAGCTTCTCCTGAGTCAGCATACTCTCTATCCGCTGAGCCTGACGGGACGTCGGTTTGAACTGAGCCTTGATGACGTTGAGATTGTCCATCAGCGGCTGCAGGAATGGAGACATCTTTGTCTTCTGGTCTCCGGGCAGAAAGCCAATGTCCTGATTGCCGAGTATAACCGTAGGTCTCGACAGTATTATCTGCTCATATTCCTGCTCCTGCTCCAAAGCCGCCGCCAACGCAAGCAAAGTTTTGCCCGTTCCGGCACCGCCGGTGAGAGAAACCAGTTCTATCTTTGGATTGAGGCAGGCATCAAGAGCGAAGCGCTGCTCTATGTTACGCGGCTTGATTCCGTAAGCTTCCCTGCTTCTGACAAATACCACACGACCCTTGTCAGCATCGTATCTTCCGGCAGCCATCTCTTCCGAGGAACCTTTCCACCTGAATTTGAAAAGCTGGTTAGGGCTGGCTCCCTTCCACGGAATCGAAGAGTCCGGCCCGTAGCACAACTGCTGCATAAGGCCATCTTCCAGCGTCATCTCCTGAACCTCTTTCTGTGCGTTTTCGATACGCTGCTCCTCCACCCTGTCGGTAAGATAATCCTGAACCTCCATACCTGCGGCCTTGGATTTCATCCTGAGATTGACGTCCTTCGTCACGAGCGCGACAAATACTCCCGGGTGGTTGTCCCGCACCCATATCGCCGTTGCCAGTATCCTATGATCCTGGATATCGTCCACGAACAGATTCTTGAGATTGTCAGGGAAAGGATGATTCGGCTCTATCTTTATTTTGCCGAGGCCCTTACCGATAGGGACCCCGTCGGCACCGAACATCTTCCCTTCGGTGATCCTGTCCAGATCCCGCACGAACCCCCTTGCGTTGTAAGCGAGGGCATCATTTCCTTTCTTGAACTTGTCAAGCTCTTCGATTACCGCAATCGGGATCACGATATTGTTGTCCTGAAAATGGCGGATAGCCTTGTGGTCGTGGAGGATGATGTTGGTATCCAGCACGAAAATCTTCTGGTTGCTCATTTTAGTCTTCACCCTCTGCATTCTGCATAAGGGATTCCAATATGGTTTGTATTCCTGTTTTCGCCGAGGCTTTGACGCGTACGGTATCGTTCCCCGGTTCGGGATGTCCCAAAGGGAAAAAAGCTACGTCCTGAAGCAGCAATTCGGCATCGAGATAGTCAAAATCTATATCCCTTATCTGGATTACGGCCCCCGGAACCTCCGAGAACAACACCCTGACGGCTTCGTTCTCCTTGAAGGCCTTCATTATATCCGAAATATCGACAGTAGCTCCGGTCCCTTCCGAGGACATATTGTGCACAGTCGCAAGCAAACCCCCGTCTCCCACGGTACAAGCTGCTATTATTACGCCGTCCTCAACAAGTTCGCGGACCACTTCAAAGCAGTCAATAAAGTAATCCGCATCCACTATCTGCGGGGGCACACCGCCGCTTAACTTAAGATACTGTGCCAGTAATGATCCTCCCAGTCTGTAATCAGATGACTCGAAAGGAATATATACAATCCAGCTCTGGGTATCCGGAACAAAAGTGGCAGGACAGGCCAGAGAATTGCTCATCCTGGCCTTGGTCACCCTGTAAGGAAGTTCCAGAAGGGTCTCTTCCTCACCGTCGGGCGCCCCGGCAAGAACGGCCTTGAAGGCAAGATCACATCCCGATTTGGACCCGGCGCAGGAGCACCCCTCCAACTTGATGCCCAGGCCGTCCATATAATCGGCAACTGCCTGTATGGAAGAATAAAAAGCGGACATATTCCCCAACCCTGCATATTCCCATTTCCAAGCCGCCTTCAGGGAAATGTCACCTATCCGGAAATGACCGTTCCTCCATAGGACATCGATAAGGGTCGTCGCGATTCTGCTTCTCGAGCAGGCATCGGCAAAAAGAAGAGGAAACACCCTTTTCGTATTCAGGACGCCTGCAAGATATTCATCAACTTTCGCAGGATCATAGACGTGGCGGGCACAGACAGGATCTATTGTCTCATCTACAATCTCACCGTTCACCGCATCCCCGCCGAGCTCCTCATACAAGGACTCGTCCATAACTCCCTCCAGAAGCTGTAAGGGGGTAAGTTCCTGAATGATGCCGTCGATGATGAATTTTGACAGCATCGGTGTCGTCTTTTCTGCGGTCATAGTTAGAAAATCGTGTAAAAATAATTAAATTTGATTTCAGTTGCAAAATGAAATTTACAGAGAAAGAATACAAGAGGAGGCTTGACGAACTGTTCGCCAGGTCACCTTCCGTGCAGAATTCCGGTTTTGTACCGGGAGCCTACAAACCTGGCCTGGACGGTATGGAAAGGTTTGACAAGACGCTCGGCCAACCTTGGAAGAGATTCCGCGCCATACACGTTGCCGGGACGAACGGCAAGGGTTCTGTATGCTCGATGTTAGCCGCATCTCTTTCTGGCAAAGGTCTCAGGGTCGGACTGTACACATCCCCGCATCTGCTCGACTTCAGGGAAAGGATAAAGATAGTCGGGGAAGGGATGATAAGCCGCGAAGATGTCTGGGAATTTCTCGAAAAATATGACTGTGAAGGTCTTTCATTCTTCGAAATAACGACGGGAATGGCTTTTTGGTGGTTTGCGTCCAAAGGAGTTGACATAGCTGTAATCGAAGTCGGGCTCGGAGGCAGATTGGACAGCACGAACGTCATCACCCCGGAGCTGAGCATAATAACGAGCATCGGGCTGGATCATTGCGCCCTGCTTGGATACACGAGAAAGGCCATTGCGGGAGAGAAGGCAGGAATCTTCAAGAAAGGTGTACCGGCACTGGTCTGGGGACACGACGACGAGACTGACCCTGTCTTTCAGGAAAAAGCTTCACGAGAAGGCAGCCGGCTTTGCTTCGCGGACATATCCGATGCAGCCGGCATACAATCCGACCTGAAGGGAGAATATCAGCAAGCCAATATTGCAACCGTACTCAAGGCCCTTTCAATCCTGGGCTACGGCAAAGACGACTGTATTCTGGAAGCGATAGGACACGCCGCCGTGATCACGGGACTCAGGGGACGGTGGGAAAGGCTTCCGGACAAGACAGAAACGATCTGTGACATAGGACACAATCCGGCAGCCCTGAGAATCAACTTCTCCTCTCTCGAAAAGACCGGGAAACCGCTTATCATCGTCTATGGAGTGATGGCTGACAAGGATCTTGATTCCATCGCCCCGTTGATGCCGCAGAAAGCGCATTATATACTTGTCGCTCCGGATACCAAACGATCTCTTGAAGTCAACGAACTGTCATCCCGTCTGGCAGTCCTGCGACCGGACCTTGACACTGAGACAGCCGGCAGCGTAAAGGAAGGCATAGAAAAGGCCCGCAACATTGCGGGCCCCGATTCGCTGATTTATATTGGAGGAAGCACCTTCGTCGTTTGCGAAGCCCTGCCTCTATATGATCTCGATGTCTGAATTTCTGACCCAACCCTGACGGCCGTCGGAAAGTTCTATATTGTTCCATTCGCCGACCTGGTCAAGTATCTTCACCTTTGTACCATCGTGAAGAATGAACAAGTCCTTTGAGGACTCACCGGAAGGGGAACTTTTCACTGAAATCACAGAACTCATCACTATTGCGGAGTTGTCATGACGATAATCACTCCACTGCCATTGGGCAAAATCCAGACACAGCAACGAAATCAGAAGAAGGACTATGCCGGAATAGAAGCCGAACTTCTTGCGCGCCACCCCGGATGAAAGGAGATACAGAAGGGCACAGACAATGGCCAGGGACAGGAATACGAAAAACAGCACAGTCCAGGTATTACTTGAGAATGTGCGGCATATCTTCTTTCCGACCTGCTCTATGAAAATCTCCGGTATCTCATCGATTCTATCCTGAGTGAAAGAGCGTGCAAACTCCAGATTGTGGGAAACGTCCTCGTTTGATGGATCCAGGCGTTTTGCCCGTTCATAATACAATATTGCACGGGAGACATCCCCTGCCTTGAAATACGCATTTCCTATATTGTAGTATAGGTCAACGGATTCCACTCCTCCGTTCTCAATGGCGGTCCAGTTGTCGATGGCTGTCTGCCAGTCCTCCGCCGCATAGGCATTGACGGCATCGTCCCATTCGGCAGCTCCAACAGGGATGCACAGGAGAAGGGCGAGCAACGGCACTATCTTTTTCAAATCTGTTGTCTTTTTCAAAGTTGAATCTATTGTAGAGATAAGGCTTACCGCCTTCTCATAATGTTCGTTCATTGCATCGTGGCCGGCGTCCGGGGCATACCTTGCGAATTCACATTCATCCAGCAGAGAGATGAAACCCCCGGCCAATCCCTCACCGGTCCCGGCGGAGACCAGTCTTTCGGATATATTGTCCTTGCTCATACCGGCAGGATCAATCCCCAGTTTGTCACCTACATAACCGAGAAGCGCCCTGTGAAGTTCCTCATAGAATGCGGTATAAAGATTTGAAGCCAGGTAATTCCCGGCAACGGAAAGACGCTTGCGGGCCATCTTGGTGGCAGCCCTGTTCTTCGAAGCTACGACGTCGGCTTTCCTGGAAGCGTACCGTTTCAACAGGAAGAATATGCCCGCACCGAGAGAAACGAGCAACGCAAGGATAACCCAGAATCCTATGGAGAACACATAGAAGCCTCCCTTCAGCGAATAGGAAGGTTCTTCAGTGACAATGTACCTGATGTCGGATCCGAGATCTCGTACGCTCTTGCGGGCTGTTGACTGCAACATCTGGTCCGGGCCGGAAACTTCCTTTTCGTTACCCTTTTCAACCCTGATGTTCATAGGGTCGGTATGGACTGTCACGTATTTACGGGATGAGATATCGTAATATGAATATTCGACAGGCTCAATGGTAAACTCCCCTGCACTTCGCGGGATGAAAGGATATTCAAACACTTTGCTTCCCGATGTCCGGCTCTTGTCTCCTCCGGTCTCATCCGTAACCTTGATGTCGTAAGACTCAAAATCCAGCGGCAGGGATACCTTAGGGGTTTCCAGCATTGAGATATTACCCGTTCCGGAAACTGTTATCACCAGAGATCCGGCATCGTGGGTCTTCAATGAATCCTTCGTAAGGCGGGCGGATATGCTGAAGTTGCCGACTCCTCCGCAGAACGATGCAGGTGCACCTGAAGGCAGCGCCTTGACGTGTACCGTCACAGACGGAGTGGTTACCCTCTTGCGTATCGTGCGGTAATCGTCCTGGAAGAAATCATCGAATATGCTTCTTGATGAATTCCGGCTGACGCGTTCGTTTACAAGGCAGACGAGTTCGGAAGGCTCTACCACAAGATCACCGGCCTGCTGCGGAATAAGAGTATAACTTCTTATCGTAGCCACGTAATACATCGAGCCCTGATAGTTCTCACGTGTGAATTCTATGTTGTCAGGTATCTGCTGCTGATTCCAGAATCCGTTGAAAATCGGCAATTTGGCATTCTCAAAACCGGCTATATTCACTCTGGAGTAAAGCTTCAGGTTTGCCTTTATTATCTCGCCGACTACAGCCGATGTCTTACTGAAATTCAATCTCATGAAAAGATCGTCCGAGGAGACCTGCCCGCTTTGGCTGCCGCTTCCGCTTCCCTGCTGTGAGGCGCTTCCGCCCTGTCCTCCCGATGAGGCACCTCCGGCTACGACCTCGATGACAGCCTGCCTGGAAACGATTTTGGATCCTGACAATGTTGCCGATGCCTGGGGCACATTGAACTTGCCGGCCCTTTTCGCAGTAACGATATATGTATAGGATGTTTGCGACGTCCTTGTCCTCTTGCCGTTTACTATCGTGGTGGACACCGAAGATCCCCGTTGCGGTCCCCATACCAGATCGAAATCGCTCCCCTGATCCCAGGAAAAGTCCGACGGTGAGTTCTCTCCTTCAATGGAGAAGGTTATCTGAAACTGCTCACCGACCTCCACGAGGTTCGGGGCCTGGACATCTATCGACGTCTGGGCAAACACTACCACGCTTGAGAGAAGCAGTGAAATTATTGCAGATAAAAATCTTTTCATACTACCAGTTCTTTTCTTTCTGACGTGATTTCAGAACAGCGGCTTTTTCCTTGTTCACTTTGTCCTGAGTCTCCTTTTCCTTGGCCTGAATCGCCCTGAGCATCTGTTGCGCCTGCTGCTGGGTCATACCTGATTCCGGTTGGTTCTGGGGCTTGTCATCCTGTTTATCCTGATTGTCCTGCTGCTGATCTTGCTGATCCTGCTGGTCCTGCTGCTGATTCTGGTTATCCTGATTATCCTGCTGGTCCTGTTGTTGGTTCTGCTGCTGATTCTGTTGATTCTGCTGGTTCTCCAGCATCTTCTTCGCATAAATATAGTTCTCCTTGGCGTCCAGGTCGTCAGGTGTCTGAAGAAGGGCATCCTTGAATGCCTCAACCGCACGGGCATAATCCTTTTTCTGGAGAGCAACATCTCCTGCATTGAAGAGGACATCCGGCCTGCCGGACTCCTCAACGCGCCCCAAGGCCACGCCAGCCCCATCATAATCGCCTTGCCGGTATAGGGATGAAGCCAGATTGTATTGTCCGGCCACGGAGGTGGAATCCTTCAGGACAGCCTTCCTGTAGTCTATCTCTGATTCTTTGTACTTGTCCTTGGAGAACTTGCGGTTGCCCGCACGGACCTCCTTTCTGTCAGTCTGGGCGACAGAAGGAAGGCAAACCAGAATGAACAACAATATGGAAATTAATCTACGCATCGAACAAATGTCTTTTCAACTTTCTGTCACCTATCAGCATTTCTATGACAAACAGGAATAGTGCGATACCAAGGAAATACATAAACTGCTCGTCATATTCCTCGAACACCACTGAATTGAAAGTCTCATCTTCCATCTTCTTCAGGTCATTGATGATAGGGTTCAAGCCGAACTCTTCATTGCCTGCGTGGATGTACGCACCACCGCCGGCAGCGGCAATCTCCTTCAATGTCTCCTCATCCAGTCGAGTCACCACTATGTTGCCCTTTGAATCCTTCATAAGGTCACCATCTTTCGGAATAGGTTCACCCCTTACGGACCCGACTCCGATGGTATATACCTTGACGCCCATCTCCGCCGCCTGCTTGGCTGCATCCACAGCATCATCTTCGTGATTCTCACCATCGGTTATGAGTATAATTGCCCGGCTCTTTTCGCTCTGGGCGCTGAAGCCCCTGACTGCCGTGAGTATCGCATCCCCGATTGCCGTCCCCTGTACTGGCACGGACTCCGTATTTACCGATGAAAGGAACATCTTGGCCGAAACATAATCGGTTGTAATCGGAAGCTGGACGAAAGAATTTCCCGCGAAGATTATCAGACCTATCCTGTCTCCTTCCAATTTGTCTACCAGGCGTGAGATGGCCAGTTTCGCCCTGGAAAGCCTGTCCGGAGAATAATCCTGTGCCAGCATTGAATTGGATACATCCAGGCAAATCATTATCTCCGCGCCTTTGGTTTCCCTTTGCGACAGTTTGGCACCTATCTGCGGTCTGGATATCCCCATCACGAAAAATGCAAACGCAAGTGAAAAGAGAATTATCCTGACCCAACCCTTCGCACCGGACCAGGACGGCATAAGCTCTCTTACAAGCTGCTCGTCTCCGAAACGGCGTATCCTTGCAAGCCTGAACCTGCGTACCACCGCATAGGCTATCGGGATGACGGGCACAAGCAACAGCAGCACCAGATATTTTGGATCAGCGAATATCATTATGGCAGCCTCCTGATGACTAATCTTAAAATCAATTCCATAAGCAGGCACAACAATGCGGCAAGAGCATATTTCCCGAAGAGTTCCTTGTAAATCGGGAAACTGTCTATCGTAGTGCGTGCCTTCTCCATCTTGTTTATCTCAGAATAAATCTGAGAGAGCTTGGTATTGTCCGTAGCTCTGAAGTATTTACCTCCGGTAGTCTGAGCTATCTGCTGTAGAAGAGCCTCATCTATCTCCACTTCAACCTGTCTTTCCTCAACTCCCCACGGTGTCATCACAGGATAAGGGGCAGTCCCATTGGCTCCGACTCCTATCGTATAAACCCTTATCCCATAAGTCTGAGCTATGTCAGCCGCGCTTTCCGGGCTGACTTCTCCCATATTGTTCACGCCATCGGTGAGCAGTATCACAACACGGCTTTTTGCGTCAGAATCCATCATTCTGGCCACTGCCGTGGCAAGACCGTTACCGATAGCCGTACCGTCTTCGATGAGATCGGTCTGAACCTCCTTCATCAGGTTGATGAGAGTAGCCCTGTCAGTCGTAAGAGGGCACTGTGTGTAGCTTTCCCCAGCAAACACAACTATTCCCATCCTGTCCGACGGCCTCTGTGCTATGAACTCGATCGCTATGTCCTTTGCGGCACTGATGCGGTCAGGCTGAAAGTCCCTCGCAAGCATACTTGTGGAGACGTCCATAGCAAGAACTATGTCTATTCCTTCGGTATCTATCCTCTCCACTTCCGTGGATGAACGAGGCCTGGCCACCGCCACGACAATCAGGCACAATGCGGCTGTCCTCAGCACGAATGGAAGATGTCTCACATACGAAAGCACGGAGACACCGCCCTGACGCCAGGGATCGACGGAAGACACCCTCATATGGGGCTGACGCCCTGACAGCTCTCTGTATACATATAGCGCGACAAGGAGCAGCGGAATGGCCAGCAGCCACAACAATTTTGGATACTCGAAATACATTGTCAAATGTTCTTGGTCCCGGCATCACCCGGTCCGGTCTGGGTCCCGTTGTCAGCCAACGTGCCGGTAACGATATTCACAGCCACAGGCAGGACTTTTGAATTCTCCTCATCCGTAGCCACATATTTTGCAAATTTCACAAAGTCCGCCCGTTCAAAAAGTTCCTGTGCGCTCTCCCTCAACTCCCCAGGCATCTCCGGATTCTGCTTGAGAACGGCAAAAAGCTCGGCCGTCGTCATCTCCTGAGCATCGATACCGAACCTGTCCTCCAAATATATCTTCAAGGTGTCCGTAACACCAGAATAAAAAGTCTTCTGCTTGTCAGGAGCCCAGAACTTGTCATTCCTGAACTGTTCCAGACGACGCAGGGCAAGGATATACGCCGGTTCGTCAGGTACCGGATCCAGACCTTTCCGTCTGCGATATCTCCTGACGAGGAAAACGGCAAGCACTACGAGGATGGCAAGAGCGAGAACCCCGGCAGCCCAAGGGAAAACCTCCCGTATCGTGACAGGGTAGTTGATCTGCCCCTTGATGTCCTTTATCTCAAAAGTGGACGTATCCACGGGAATAGTCTTCACCTCCATACGGACACCTTCGAAAAGCAGGGTATCCGACCTGCCGGCATAGGTTTTCTGAACAAGAACGGGTGGCAATTCGTACTCTCCCTCCTCGAAAGGGGCGAATACGACAGACGCCCTGATATCTGTAAGCTGCTTTTTCTTGTTCACCTTCAGCGTGTCGAACTTCCAGTTCCTGACAAGCACAAGGGTGTCGTTCGACAGCTCCGAGAAATCCTGAAGAGCTATTTCAGTACCTTTCGCAAGGCCCTCCAGTGTGAACCCGTATTCAATCTGGTCGGCAATCAGGATGGAGTCGCGCTGCTGGAGCGGCGTCAGGGTCGCCTCTCCGGAAGGTATGATATCCATCATCAGAGCCAGTATGAATGTCATCAGTCTCATTTGCTTCCGAACAATGCTTTCAGTTTCTTGATATAATCCTCATCGGTCGAAATATCCACATATTCCACCTGATACTTCTTGAACAACCGGTCCTCCCTTTCGCTTAGAGCGGAGAACCAGTCGTGATAACTTCTCCTGACCGAAGACGAGTCGGTATTTATCCAGGATGACGCCCCCGTTTCGCTATCCTTTACGTGTACAAGTCCCACCGCCGGTATATTCTCCTCACGCGGATCGTGTATCTTGACCACGGATATGTCGTGTCTGCCGACCGCAACTTTCAGGGCCTCTTCATATCTGAGGTTTCCGGAAGCATCGGCATCTATCATATCACTCAGCAGGAACACATTGCATTTCTTCTTTATCGCACCGGTAAGGTACTTGAGAGCGGCCCCGATATCGGTACCGTTCGATGTCGGCTCAAATTCCAGGACATCCCTTATTATCCTGAGCAGGTGACTGCGGCCTTTCTTCGGGGGGATAAACTCCTCCACGCGATCGGAGAAGAAAAGGGCTCCTACCTTGTCGTTGTTGAGTATGGCACTGAATGAAAGAACTGCGGCAATCTGCGCGATAAGGTCACGCTTGGTCTGCTCCGACGTACCGAAGAGACCTGAACGGCTCACATCTATCATCAGCACTACCGTCAGTTCGCGCTCTTCTTCGAAAACCTTCACGTATGGGCTGCGCAATCTGGCAGTGACATTCCAGTCCATACTGCGCACATCATCCCCCCACTGGTACTCCCGCACTTCACTGAACGCCATTCCGCGACCTTTGAAGGCAGAATGGTATTCCCCGGCGAATATCTGATGCGACAGCGCCTTGGTCCTGATTTCTATCTTGCGGACCTTTTTGAGGAGGTCGGTAGCGCTATGGAACGATGACGGCATTGATTACCTGCTCGATGATCTGCTCTGGTGTTACATTCTCAGCCTCCGCCTCATAGGTGAGACCTATCCTGTGACGCAGGACTTCGTTGCAGACAGCCCTGACATCCTCCGGGATGACATAACCGCGCCTCTTGATGAAGGCGTAGGCCTTGGCGGCCATACTCAGCGAAATGCTGGCTCTAGGCGATGCCCCATATGACACCAGACCTTTTATATCGCCCAAGCCATAGTCCTCAGGTGTCCTGGTGGCATAGACTATGTCCACTATATATCTCTCAATCTTTTCGTCCATATAGACCTCGCGGACTACCTCACGGGCACGGACTATGTCCTCCGGTTTGATTACGCTCTGTGCCTTCGGGAACTCGCCGGAATTGTTCATCCGGACTATGAGTTTCTCCTCCTCCTTCTTCGGATAGTCCACGATAACCTTGAGCATGAAACGGTCGACCTGGGCTTCCGGGAGAGGGTACGTACCTTCCTGCTCTATCGGGTTCTGTGTCGCCATAACAAGGAACGGTTCAGGCAACCGGTACGTTTCATCTCCCAGGGTCACCTGTCTCTCCTGCATAGCTTCCAGCAAGGCGGACTGAACCTTGGCCGGTGCACGGTTGATCTCATCCGCAAGTACGAAATTGGCGAAGATAGGACCTTTGTGCACTTCGAACTGCTCCTTCTTCTGGGAGTATATCAACGTTCCGGTGACATCCGCCGGCAGCAAGTCAGGAGTAAACTGAATTCTGCTGAACTTTGCGCTTACAGCCTGTGCCAACGTACTGATGGCCAATGTCTTTGCAAGTCCAGGCACGCCTTCGAGAAGGATGTGTCCGTTTGCCAGCATCGCAATCATCAGATTCTCCACAAGATGCTTCTGGCCGACAATCACCTTGCCCATTTCAAGAGAAAGGATGTCAACGAACGAGCTCTCTTTCTGGATGCGGTCGTTGAGTTCCTTGATATTTACACTTTCCATATATTTTGATATTTTTGCATTCAAATGCGTTACAAAATCACTCTGTCATACTCCGGAGCCGATTTCTGCGGATGGCAGGTCCAACCGCGGGAGCCATCTGTCCAACAAACTCTGGAGGATGCCCTGTCCTCCCTTCTGGGCTCGAAAATCTGCGTCACCGGGGCCGGGCGGACGGACACAGGAGTCAACGCCGTGAACTATGCGGCCCATTTCGACCTTGAAGCCGGAATAGACTGCGCCCAGACCCGCTACAAATTAAATGCCATCCTGCCCCGTTCCATCGTAGTAACCGAGGTCACAGAGGTGCCAGTGGACTTCCACGCCAGGTTCAGAGCGACAAGGCGCGAATATACATATTTTTTGCATACGGTGAAGGACCCTTTCATAGCTAACTTCTCTCTCCAATATTTCTATCCTCTTGATTTTGAAGCAATGAACCGCGCTTCCAAACTTCTTTTGGGGACGCACGACTTCAGTTGCTTCGAGAAGACGGGCGCCGACAACAAGACCTCCGTCTGCACCATTTTCGAAGCCGGGTGGCACAAGTATACGCCTTCCCACGTATCGATACTTGGCAGGGAGGACGGTGAATATTGGTACTTCCGGATATCAGCAGACAGGTTTCTCCGGAATATGGTAAGAGCCATAGTCGGGACTCTTCTGGAAACCGGCAGAGGAAAGCGGTCCGAGGACTCAATCCCGGAACTTATCGAATCGAAGGACAGGTGCCTCGCCGGAGAGTCCGTTCCTGGCTATCCTCTATTCCTTTCAGATATCAAATACTGAGAAATTTGATTATATTTGTAAGTTGGTCAAAAATGTCCGGAAACAGATTATAATCAAATTTTTTCAATATGCTTTTCAATTTACTTCAGGCAGACATCGTCGAAGCTGTACCCGTACAGCAGGAGATGTCCTATTCCCTTATTGAAATGGCCACCAAGGGCGGTTGGCTGATGCTTGTCCTGCTGGCATTGTCTGTAATTGCCATCTACCTTTTCGGGAAGAAATGGTGGATGATTCGCCAGGCCAGCAAAGTGGACAGGAACTTTATGATGGACATCAGGGACTATATCCACGAAGGCAAGATCAAGTCCGCCCAGACATTGTGCACAAAGTATGACAATCCTGTCGCAAGAATGGTCGAGAGCGGTATCGCTCATATCGGAAGGCCTCTCAATGACATCCAGACCGCAGTGGAGAATGTCGGCAACGTTGAGGTCGCACGTCTCGAGAAGGGTCTCCCTTATCTTGCAACGATTGCCGGAGGCGCTCCGATGATTGGATTCCTCGGAACCGTCACGGGTATGGTGGAGGCGTTCTTCAATATGTCCCAGGCAGGGAACAACATCGACATCACCCTGCTTTCCAGCGGAATCTATACGGCGATGATAACCACCGTGGGCGGACTTATCGTCGGCATCCTGGCATATTTCGGATACAATTTCCTGACGGCGAGGATTTCAAACATAGTCTTCAAGATGGAAAGTTCCACCATTGAGTTTATGGATCTCCTCAACGGCTCTACATCAAAGGACTGATATGGCTATTAAACGAACGACCAAGGCTGACCCGAACATTTCGATGTCCTCAATGACGGATATCGTGTTCCTGTTGCTGATCTTTTTCCTTGTGACATCCACCCTTGTCAATCCGAACGCCCTGAAGCTTCTTCTTCCGAAAAGCACCGGGCAGGTAGGTGCCAAGGCAACCACGACTGTGTCCATAAAGGACTGGGGAGAAGACAGGTTCACATACCATATCAACGGGGATGAGACACCGGTCCCGTTCAGCCAGATAGAAGACAAGCTCATCGAGAACCTCCAGACGGAAGAGGACCCGACATTCTCAATCTATTCTGATGAAAGCGTCCCTATCAAGGAGATAGTATCGGTGATGAACATCGCCAAGAAAAACCATTACAAGGTCATTCTGGCAACCCAACCCGAATAAGCAGGGATGATGGACAGGTACGGTGAAAATAACGGAAGATGGGTGGGCGTCGTCTTGACGGTGCTCGCGCACGCTGCAGCCGTACTTGCAGTTTCATTCTCCGGGATCAAATACCTTTATCCACCCCCGGCCGAAACAGCAATACTGCTTGATTTCGAACAGGAACAGGAGATTGTCGTCGAGAGGGAGAGAGGAACCCAGCCGCGTTCCGAAAATCCCGACAGGTCGAAGCCCGTGGAGCTTGTACAGCGGAGCAAGTCCCCCGTAGAATCCAATGCGCAGAATCTGACGCCGGAAACAAAACCGGACGAATTCGGAGACGTACCCGTGCAGGAACCCGAAAGGAAGGAAGAGCCGAAGCTTGATCCGAGGGCATCATTCCCTGGGATGGCAAAGAAGGACACAACCCTGACTGCAGCCCACTCCGCAGAGCAGGCCAGCGAGACTTTCAAAGCCGGACAGAGTGACGGGAACACAGTCAGCGGGCGCACGGATGGAAAGCCGAACGCACATCTGAAAGGCAGAAATGTGCTGGGCGCACTCCCCCGTCCGAGCTACACGGTGCAGGAAAGCGGAACGGTAATTGTAAGCATCTGGGTAGACCAGTACGGCACTGTTCAGAAAGCGATTCCTGGTGCTGACGGTACGACCGTCACCGACAAGACACTATGGGCGGCCGCACGGAAGGCGGCGATGGAGACCCATTTCAATATGAGCGCTGAAGCCCCTGCAATGCAGGAAGGCACGATTACGTATATATTTAACTTAAAATGATGACGTGAGTCATCAAAAGACAGAATAAAATGGAAGAATTCAGCAAGAATGGCCGTAAACTTAGACCACGTAAAAACTCAGGTGATGGCGCACCACGCCACGCCGCTTCATCAAATTCAGAAAGAGTAGATTACAGCCGCCCTCACAGACCTTCAAGGCCGTTCCACGAAGGAGGTTCCGCGAAACCGTACTCCGGAAGGAAATCCTCATTCTCAGAAAGACCGTCCAGATTTGAAGATTCTAGCTCAAGACCGGCAAGAGCCGAGAGACCGGCATATTCAAGACCATCAAGTTCAAAACCGTCAAGAGCCGGCAAGCCAACAGGATTTGAAAGGTCGGCGGGATACGACAGGCCTGCACATTCCGAGAGGGGCGCACGCCCGGAAAGGGGAACACGCCCGGAGAGGGGAACACGTTTTGAGAGAAATGGAAGCGGAAGATTCCAAAGAAGGGGCAGTGTTCCACGCTTCAGCCGCGAGTCAGATGAAGGCATCAACCGTATGATCAACCGCCGTCCGCTCGTGGACGACAGCCGTCAGAGCGACAGTGACACCTTCCAGGGCACGTTCCAGGAGGAAATCAGGCTCAATAAGTTTATTGCCAACTCAGGTGTATGTTCTCGCCGTGAAGCAGACACCTTCATCCAGGCCGGAGTTGTCACCGTGAACGGAGAAGTGGTAACCGAACTCGGCACTAAAGTGAATGTCCTCAAAGACGAAATCAAGTTCAACGGAGAAAGGCTGAAGGGTGAGGAGAAAGTATATATCGTGATGAACAAGCCTACGGGTTATGTCACCACAGCCAGTGATCCTCACGCAGAGAAGACTGTCATCGAGCTTCTCAAGGGATGCAAATATAGAGTTTATCCTGTCGGAAGGCTTGACAAGAACACTACCGGAGTGCTGATGTTCACCAACGACGGAGAGATTGCAGAGCGTCTCACACATCCGTCATACGACAAGAAAAAGATTTATCAGGTTATCGTGGACCGCGAGGTAAGCGAAGAGGACCACGACAAGATACTCGCGGGAATCACCCTGAGCGACGGGCAGGTGGCTGCGGATGAACTGGAGTACATCGACGCTTCCGACCACAGGAAACTCGGCATAGAGATTCATTCAGGCAAGAACAGGATTGTCAGGAGAATATTCGAATCCCTCGGATACAACGTAAAAGCCCTTGACAGGGTTTACTTTGCCGGACTGACGAAGAAGGGCCTGAAAAAAGGTGAATGGAGGTTCCTCACTGAAGGTGAAGTGAACATCCTCAAGATGGGAGCTTATGCATAAATCGGGTTTCGTCAACATAATAGGCAACCCTAACGTCGGGAAGTCCACCCTGATGAACGCCCTGGTGGGCGAAAAACTCAGTATCGTGACGGCAAAAGCCCAGACGACAAGGCACAGGATAATGGGTATCGTCAACGGGGAGGACTGGCAGATTGTCTATTCGGACACGCCGGGTATCCTTAAGCCCAACTACCGGCTCCAGCAGAATATGCTGAATTTCGTCGACGGAGCCATAGGCGACGCGGACATCATTCTATATGTGACCGATGTCGTTGAGACCGCGGACAAGAACTCCGAATACGTAAAGAAACTCGGCGATATCGAGTGTCCTGTGATTGTAGTCATCAACAAGATAGACCTGAGTTCACAGGACAAGGTTGTCGAACTGATGTCATATTGGAAGGAGAAACTGCCGGAAGCAGAGATCATCCCCGTATCTGCTCAGGAGAAGTTCAATCTCCAGAGCATACTGGATGCGGTCGTCGGCAAACTTCCGGAATGCCCGCCATGGTTTGACAAGGATGCATTTACGGACAAGAACCTCCGTTTCTTTGCATCGGAAATCATTCGTGAAAAAATCCTCCTGAATTACAAGGAAGAGATTCCATACTGCTGCGAAGTCGGGATAGAATCTTTCAAGGAAGGGCAGGAGCGATATGATATCGGTGCAGTGGTCTACGTAATGCGCGAATCCCAGAAAGGAATCCTGATCGGCAAGGGCGGAAGCGCCCTGAAAAAGGTAGGGACCCAGGCAAGGGTGGATATGGAAGACTTTTTCCAGAAAAAGGTCTTTCTTCAGATTTATGTAAAAGTTGACCCGGACTGGAGGGAGAGCCGGAAGGAACTCCGCAAGTTCGGATACGAAGAATAGGAATATGAGTGAAGAATTTGAGGAAGTCATCCTTGGGGATGACGCTCCCGTCGAGGGGGAAAGGACAGGAAAATTTGACAAGCTTCTGGAAAGCGACGCGCACAAGTTCAAGCTGTCAGGAATGTTCAAGGAATGGTTCCTGGACTATTCGTCGTGCGTTATCCTTGACCGTGCCGTTCCACACATCGTCGATGGATTGAAACCTGTCCAGAGACGTGTTCTGCACGCGATGTACAGGATGGATGACGGTGCTTTCACCAAAGTCGCCAACATCGTCGGCCAGGCGATGCAGTATCATCCGCACGGAGACCAGTCCATCCTTGGCGCCCTCGTGCAACTGGGTCAGAAAGGTTTTACCGTGGACTGCCAGGGAAACTGGGGAAACATCCTCACGGGAGACAGTAACGCCGCTCCGCGATATATTGAGGCCCGCTTGAGCAAATTCGCAAAAGAAGTCGTATTCGATCCGAAGGTCACCAACTGGATGAACAGTTATGACGGGCGCAACCAGGAACCTACCGAACTGCCGGTTCGCTTCCCACTCCTGCTTGCACAGGGGACGGAGGGCATCGCCGTAGGTATGACATCCAAAATCCTTCCACACAATTTCAACGAACTTCTGGACGCTTCCGTGGCCATTCTGGAAGGGCGTGATTTCGAGTTGTATCCTGATTTCCCGACGGGAGGATTCGCGGACTGCTCCAAGTATATGCAGGGAGCGAGAGGCGGCGCGGTAAAGGTAAGGGCGCGAATCGAAAAGATAGACAAGAGCACCATCGTAATATCCGAGATACCTTACGGAAAGACAACGCACAACCTCATAGACTCCATCCTCAAGGCAAAGGAGAAAGGCAAGATCAAGATCAAGAAAATCGAGGATATGACCACCGACAAGGTGGAGATTACCATCCACCTGCCGAACGACGTGTCTCCGGACAAGACGATAGACGCCCTCTACGCCTTCACGGACTGTGAGACCAACATCGCCCCGAATGCCTGCGTCATCAAGGATAACAAGCCTCAGTTCCTGGACGTGAACGAGATACTGCGATATGATACTTTCCACACCAGGGACATACTCAGACAGGAACTGGAGATAAAGTTGTCAGAGTTGGAGGACGAATGGCACCTCAACTCTCTCGAGAGAATCTTCTTCGAGAACCGTATCTATAAGATTCTCGAGCAGGACCAGAAAGATTGGGAAACTCAGATCGAAGACGTATTCCGGAAGATGAAGGAGTACCAGGACCTGTTCAAGAGGGAGATCACTATGGACGACATCCTCAAGCTCGTGGAGAAACCTGTCCGCAAGATATCCAAATTCGACACAAAGGCCGTTGACGAGAAGATTCGCGCTATCGAGGAGCAGATGAAAGCCATCCGCGACGACATTGAACATATCGACAGATACACCATCAGTTGGTTCAAGGGACTCAAGAAGAAATACGGGAAGGATTTCCCTCGCAAAACCGAGCTGACCGGCTTCGAGACCATCACCGCAACAAAGGTCGTAAACAACAATGCAAAGCTTCAGGCCAATCTCGCCGAGGGATTCGTTGGAATCGGGCTCAAGAACTCGGACGGAGGCGAATATATATGCGACTGTTCCGACCTCTCTGAAATAATAGTCATCTCACGGGACGGCAAATACAGGGTCACAAAAGTCAGCGACAAGGCTTTCTTCGGCAAGGACCTCCTGTATGCAGGAGTGTTCAACCGTGGTGATGACCGCACGATATACAACGTAATCTACCGGCAGGGAAAGACCTCAATGTATTACGCAAAGAGATTCGCCATAACTTCCGTAACACGCGACAAGGAATACGACATCACTTCCGGAGAGGACGGTTCACAGATAATCTGGTTCACCGTCAACCACAACGGAGAGGCCGAATCCGTAAAAGTACAGTTGAGGCCGAAGCCTAAGCTGAAGAGGACTTCGTTCGAATACGATTTCTCGACTCTCGCCATCAAGGGCAGGAGTTCCAGGGGAAATCTCGTCAGCAAGAATGTGATCAGCAGGATTACCCTCAGGAGTCAGGGCGTCAGCACCATTGCCGGAAAGGACATCTGGTATGATGCCGACATCCAGAAGTTGAACGAAGACCAGAGAGGACTATATCTCGGACAATTCAACTCCGATGACAAGATCCTCACGGTATTCAAGAACGGAACGTTCTATACCACCTCATTCGATTTGAGCAACAAATATCAGGGGGATGTCCTCCGAATCGAGAAATTCGATCCGGAAAAGACGTTCACAGCCCTCTATTATGATGCAAAGGCAAAGTCATTCTATGTAAAGAGGTTCTCATTCATTCTGAGCGACAACACACCTGTCAGTTTCATCGCAGAAGGTCAAAAATCTTATCTCGTCGATATCTGCGACGACAAGCATCCTCAATTCCTGGTTACATTCGGAGGAAAGACGGAAAAAGAACCTGAAGCTGTCGATGCAGAAGCGCTCATCGCCAAGAAGGGAATCGCCGCCAAGGGAAGGAAATGTGTGGACAGAGGGGAAGTAGCCAGCGTCCGTTTCATCGAGCCACTCGTTAAAGAGGATGATACCGAAGAAATCGTTGAAGTGGAAGATATGCCGGCTGAGGCCATTGTAGATGAACCTATAGAAATTGACATCCAGAGGGATATCGACACGGCGGATATTCCGGACATTGAAGAACCTACATTGTTCTGATGATAATATCTCTGACAGGTTATATGGGCAGCGGAAAAAGTTGCGTCGGAGAGGAACTCGCCGGCCTGCTCGGTTATCCGTTCATAGACCTGGATGAATACGTCGCCCATAAGAAAGGCTGCGCTATCCCTGAAATCATAAAGAATGAGGGAGAGGATGCATTCAGGGCTCTCGAAGCCGAATGTGTCAGGGATATAATAATTATGCGGGAACTTACTGGAGAGGATTTGGTGCTCGCCCTGGGCGGAGGCACTCTCACGATCAATTCTGTCAGGGATTTCATTCTGACAAAAACCAAATGTGTCTATCTCAGGGCCACATTCGAAACCATTGTTGGCAGGATTGGCTCTGCACCATCCTCCAGACCTCTTTTCAGCCAGTCCTCATATCTGAAGAGGCTGCCTGTTTATGAGATATCGGGATATGCGGTGGACACCGACGGCAAAACTCCACAATCCGTAGCCCGGGAAATTAAAAATTTTTCGGTATATTTGTAAATTATGGCAAAAGAGTGCAAATGGATTCTTAAGGAACAAGCCGACCCGGAGGTTGTCGAAAGGCTGTCTGCGGAGGTCGGAATCGATCGCGTCCTCGCGAACCTGCTTGTTCACAGAGGAGTCCGCACTTTCGACCAGGCGCGCGCATTCTTCCGCCCAAGCCTTGACGACCTCCACGACCCATTCCTGATGAAGGACATGGATGTTGCAGTCGAGCGTCTGCACAAGGCTGTTTCCACAGGGGAAAAGATACTGGTGTACGGAGATTACGACGTGGATGGCACCACTGCCGTGGCGCTCGTCTATTCCTTCATAAAAAGATTCTCCGACAAAGTGGATTTCTATATCCCCGACAGATATGACGAAGGATACGGAGTTTCATACAAGGGCATAGACTGGGCCGCAGAAGGAGGATTCAGCCTGATCATAACCCTCGATTGCGGCATAAAGGCAATCGATAAAGTCAAATATGCAGCATCCAAGGGAGTCGAGATGATAATATGCGACCATCATCTCCCCGAGAACGAGATACCGGGAGCCGTCGCTGTACTGGACCCGAAGAGGGAGGACTGCAATTATCCTTTCGATGACCTTTCAGGATGTGGGGTGGGCTTCAAACTTGTTCAGGCATATTCACAGAAATACGGAATAAAATTCGATACGCTCATCCCTCTGCTCGACCTGCTGGTAGTGAGCATATCGTCGGACCTTGTCACAATGGTCGGAGAGAACCGCACGCTGGCGCATTTCGGTCTCAAGCAGTTGAACGAAAATCCGCGCTTCGGCTTGTTGGCAATGATAAATCTTTCCAATATCGAACCCGGGCATCTTAACATCGACGACATCGTATTCAAGATAGGGCCTAGGATCAATGCTGCGGGGCGCATGGAAAGTGGCCGTCTTGCTGTCGAGCTTCTGACGGCCGAAGACGTGGACACCGCGATGTTCATCGGGGAGAAGATCAACGAGAACAACAACGACAGGAAAAACATCGATCGCGAGATAACACAGGAAGCGCTGGAAATGGTCCAGAACGGGGACTGTCTATGCAGCGGGAATGCGACCATAGTATATAACCCGAAGTGGAACAAGGGCGTAGTGGGAATCGTGGCATCCAGACTCGTGGAAGCCTATTACAAGCCGACTGTCGTGCTGACAAAGTCAAACGGATTCGTGACAGGTTCGGCCCGCAGCGTCGCGGGATTTGACCTTTATGAAGCCATCGAAAGCTGCGCGGATCTCCTTGAGAATTTCGGAGGGCACGTATATGCGGCGGGGCTCACCCTGAAGGAAGAGAACCTCGAGGAATTCGCAAGAAGAATCGACAAATTCATCGGAGGCAAAATTTCTAGCGAGATGCTCATCCCTATCGTGGAGATAGACTCAAGACTCGACTTCGCGCAAATCACACCGAAATTCTTCCGTATACTCAAGCAGTTCCAGCCGTTTGGACCTGGCAACAGCAATCCGATTTTCGTGACCGAGAATGTTTACGATGCCGGCAACGGACGGAAGGTAGGCGCAGGCGGTGTCCATATGAAACTGGACCTGATCCAGGAGTCACAACCATACCATCAGATAGCATCCATCGCATTCAATATGTCTGACTATTATGACTACATCAAGTCAGGCAACCCTCTTGACGTGTGCTACTCGATAGTCGAGAACTATTATCGCGGCAACTCCACGATACAGCTCCGTATCAAAGACCTCAAGGAAAGGGACGAAATAATCTGACAACAAACACATCAAACATATTATGGCAAACACTGAGTACAGTGAACAGGAACAGATCAGAAGGGATTCTCTCGCAAAACTGAGGGAACTTGGCATTGAGCCATATCCCGCAGCGGAATATCCTGTCAACACAAACGCAGCTGAAATCGCTGACGGCTACTCTCCGGAAAAGAACAATTTCCAGGAGGTTTGCATCGCCGGCAGAGTAATGAGCAGAAGGATTATGGGTGCCGCTTCTTTCGGTGAATTGCAGGACGAAAGCGGCAGGATACAGATATACGTCAAAAGGGATGAAATATGTCCTGGCGAGGACAAGACGATGTACAATACCGTTTGGAAGAGGCTTCTTGACATCGGAGACATCGTCGGCATAAAAGGTTTTGCCTTCATCACCCAGACCGGACAGCTTTCCGTCCACGCAAAGGAACTCACGCTCCTGAGCAAATCGCTCCGCGTGCTCCCAATCGTGAAGGAGATGGACGGACAGGTCTTCGACGCGGTGACCGATCCTGAGCTTAGATACAGGCAGAGATACGTTGACCTCATAATCAACCCTCAGGTCAAGGAAACCTTCATCAAGAGGGCGAAGATCGTTTCGACGATGAGGGAATATTTCAACGAAGCCGGTTGCCTCGAAGTGGAGACACCTATACTTCAGAGCATACCGGGAGGTGCAACGGCACGTCCTTTCATCACCCACCACAATGCTCTTGACATTCCTTTGTATCTGCGTATCGCGAACGAGCTGTACCTGAAGAGACTGATTGTCGGAGGATACAACGGAGTGTATGAATTCGCCAAGGATTTCCGCAACGAGGGAATGGACAAGACCCACAATCCGGAATTCACCTGTATGGAGATCTATGTCGCTTACAAGGATTACAACTGGATGATGAAATTCGTGGAGAAGATGCTCTGCAAGATATCCGAAACCGTAAACGGCACCACAGTAGTGAAGATTGGAGATAACGAGGTGGACTTCGGAGGAACATATCGCAGACTGCCTATCCTTGATGCCATAAAGGAATATGCCGGAGTTGACGTCAAGGGAATGGACGAAGACGAACTTCGCGCCACCTGCAAGAAGCTGAACGTCGATATCGAGCCGTCAATGGGCAAAGGCAAGCTCATAGATGCCATATTCGGAGAATATTGCGAAAAGAATCTCATACAGCCTACATTCGTCACGGATTATCCGGTGGAGATGTCTCCGCTTACCAAGCGTCACCGCAACGACCCGAGTCTCACGGAGAGGTTCGAACTGTTCGTTTGCGGCAAGGAACTCGCCAACGCATATTCCGAACTCAATGACCCGATAGACCAGCTTGAGCGCTTCCAGGAGCAGGCTGCTCTCAAGAGCAAGGGCGATGATGAGGCTATGTATATCGATATGGATTTCGTCAGGGCACTCGAGTACGGTATGCCTCCTACATCCGGACTGGGTATGGGTATTGACCGTCTCACAATGTTTATGACCGGGCAGACGACCATTCAGGACGTTCTCTTCTTCCCGCAGATGAGGCCAGAAGGCAAACCGAAGAAGGAATCATAGTGTCAGAGCTCCTCACATCACTTCAGAACCCGAAGATAAAACAATTGCTTGCGCTTCAGACAAAATCATCGCTGAGGCGTGAGTCCGGGTTGTTTCCGGTAGAGGGAGTCAGAGAGCTGCAACATTGTATCGACGCAGGATTTGAAGTGGACAGTATTTTCCACTGCCCCGCCCTGCTTCAGGACTTTACAATGCCCTCGGGAGCAAAGGTCTTTGAAGTCAGCCCGGAGTTATATTCAAAAATCGCCTATCGTGAAAGCACGGAAGGCATCATCGCAGAAGTGAGGTGCAAGGAACTCGGACTCGATGACCTGAAACTCAAGGAAAATCCGTTGATAGTGGTACTGGAGAGCGTCGAGAAACCGGGGAACCTCGGTGCCGTACTGCGGTCCGCCGATGCTGCCGGAGCAGATGCAGTGATTGTCTGCGATCCCCTTACCGACCTGTACAACCCCAACTTGATAAGGGCCAGTATCGGCTCAATATTCACAAAGCAGGTCGTAACCTGCACGAGCGGTCAGGCCATAGCCTGGCTCAAGCAAAAGAACATCAGAATATACACGGCACAGCTCCAGGATTCGGAATGGTATTACGATACCGATATGAAGACCGGCACAGCCATTGTCCTCGGGACAGAGGCAACGGGCCTCACCGACAAGTGGAGGGAAGCTGCGGACGCACACATCAAGATACCTATGCTGGGTTCACTGGACAGCTTGAATGTCTCTGTGAGTGCAGCTATTTTATTATTTGAAGCAGTCAGACAAAGAAATGGATAAATTTGGTATAATAGGAAATCCTCTCGGACATTCCAAGAGTCCTGCGGCATTCACCGCAGCCTATGACGGGAGGTGGCAGTTTGACCTGATTGAGGGACCGGACTTTGAATTGCTTTGGCAGAAATTCCTCAAAGAATACAAGGCGGCCAACGTGACCGCCCCGTACAAGGAAATGGCGTTCCGCAAGGCGGACATACTCACACCGGAGGTTGAGAAGATATGCGCGACGAACCTGGTGATCAATTCGCCGGAAGGAGTCAAGGCATACAATTCCGATTACCGCGGAGTCAAGCAAGTAATGATAAACGCCGGGATGAAGCCCGGCAATACGGCCCTTGTCGTAGGGAGCGGCGGTGCCGGGAAAGCGGCCGCATTTGCCGCCAAGGACCTGGGAATGAAGACCTTCGTTTCAAATAGGACGGAAGAGAAAGCCATCGCAACTGCGAGCCATATGGGAATCGAAGTTCATCCTTTCTATGAACCGATGGATGTTGACTTCCTGGTATACACCATACCGGAGACCATTGAAGACATCACCAGGTTCAGAGGGAAAATCGTGCTTGAAGCAGCATACGCAACAAGGGCTTTCACCCCTGAGATCCTGAAGTCGATAGGCGCCGAATACATCTCCGGCAAGGAGTGGCATTTCCAGCAGGCCATTGCGGGATACGGACTTATGACAGGTGTGCTGCCGAACATCGAGGCAACTAGAAAAGTTTACGATTTTTAGCTATATTGCGGGCGATATTGTCAACGGACAAAAAACCTTAAAATTCAAGAATATGTCATTGAACAAAGTTATGCTTATCGGTAACGTTGGAAGAGACCCGGAAGTACGTTACCTTGATGGAAATAACGCCGCAGGCGGACAAGGAGCGAAGGTTGCGACATTCACCCTGGCTACAACCGAAAGATACAGGGACCGCAACGGAGAGCTCCGTGAGAATACGGAATGGCACAACATCGTGGCCTGGAGGAACTCTGCCGACGTAGCCGAGAAATTCATCCACAAAGGAACACAGGTTTATATCGAAGGACGGCTCAGGACAAGGTCCTGGACTGACCAGGCAGGAGTGAAGAAATTCACCACGGAAATTATGGTGGACAACCTTCAGCTGTTGGGCCGCCGCGAAGACGGACAAGGTGGAAGTTACCAGGCGCAAGCGCCTCAGGCAGGACAGCAGACCCAATCATATCAGGCACCTCAGCAGCAGTATCAAGCGCCTCAGCCTGCACAGCAGGCCGTCAGCATTGACCTTGACGAAGGTCCTTCTGACGATTTGCCATTCTAAAGGCAACGGCGACAAGGACTGCGAAGCATCCCAAGGATACGAACAGCCATTCTACACGGGCCACAGCCTCCAACTCGGAGAGTTGTGGCCTGTTGAATATTTTCCCTACTATCTTTGGGACAAAGAAAAGTCCCACATTCTGAATCCAATATATAAGGGAATATGCCGTGCCTAGATTCTTCTCTGGTACTATTCTGGGAACTGAAGGCCACATAGCGGAAGGCACGAGGGAGTAACCCATCCCCAGCAATCCGATTCCGATATATCCAAACACAGGCGCACCCAACGGAGCGAACGCTATCACCAGATGGCCAGCGAGCACAGCCGCGCTCCCGGCAATCATCCAGGACGCAGCCTTTCCGGTACGGTCCACCAGAGCTCCGAACAAAGGGGTGAACACTATAGTGAAGAACGGGATCATCGCTACCATTGTACCAGCAACCGAGTCCTCTATCCCGAATCGCGGTATGACCACGGACGTCCCGAACTTCTTGAACGAACTGACGCAACAGTAGAATGACACACACAGCAATCCTATCATCACAAAACGGGGATTGCGCAGCAATGAAAGAATATCCCTGAATGAGAAACTGTCTTCACCTGACACAGTTCCCCTGCTGAATTCAACTCCCTCGACACGGTCCTTGCGGGCATCCAGAACTACAAAGACAGCCCATACCACAGCTCCTGCCAACAGAAGTACAAGACCGACAACGGCAGGACGGGCAGTATCCGAAAGCGAATAATACTGCTTCGGCACCCCGACTATGAATGGGGCGGCTATCAATGCCAGGGCCGTACCTGCTCTGGCTATGGCCAGTTGAAGACCCATCGCTAGTGACATATTCCCTTCCTTGAACCACTTCGCAATTGAACGGGTCACGGCAACTCCGGCAATCTCGCTTCCCAGTCCGAACATCATCCGACCTACTCTCCCGACAGCTATCGCACTCCCCTTGGGCAGTCCTCCGGCAACTCCGAAACAGGCCAGAGCTGCACCGAGCACCATCATTCCGACAAAAATGGAGCCCATAATCCGGATTCCGAAAATATCAAGCAATATTCCTCCGACAATCAGACCGCCGCAGACACACAGAAGACTGTAATCTCCGATGAAATTGCCGAGATCGGCAGAGTTCCATCCAAGTTCAAGAAATTCCGGTGTCTTGAAAAGGTGCGACACCGACGAAAACATATCATCGAAGAAATACGAGCCGAACATCGGCACGACCAGACACGCAAGTGCCGCCCAGCAGGCGGCACTTGATATTTTATGATTGTTCTTGATCATATAATTCTATGCCTTCTTGATATTAGGCTCCTCCAATCCGAGACCGCGCTTGCGGTCAAGGACCTTAAGATATATTGCAATGGCAAAGGCCAACAAGCCGAAAACTGCGAAAATAATAAGAGGAACCGTATAATTGTACGGGATAAACTCAGCTCCGGCAGCTTTGGCGGCAAGGACAGCCTCATTCGTTGCATTTGATGATTCGAGAACATTGCCTATCAGTTTCGGAACGAAACAGAGGCCGATATTCTGAACCCAGAAAATCAGGCAATATGCACTTCCGAGTATCTTCTCGTCGATGATCTTAGGAACTGACGGCCAGAGAGCCGCAGGAACCAGGGCGAAGCTTACACCCAGTACCACGATGGTAGCATAGGCAATCAGACTGCTGTGTGTGGCAGGAAGGAGGAACGCGAAAATCAGATGACACGCAATCAGCAGAAGAGCACCGTAGATAAGCATCGTTGCCCCCTTTCCCTTGCGGTCAAGGTAATTCCCGAGGAACGGAGTGATGAAGGCTGCCCCGATAGGGAACCAACGGAAGATATTCGCCGCAGCCTCAGGGGTGATTCCGTTCAGGTTGCACTGGAGCATATTCGCACCGTATCTCTGAAACGGGAAGATTGCCGAATAATAAAGGACACAAAGCAGGGCTACCACCCAGAAACTTCTGGAGCTGAATATCTTACCAAGATCGGAGATATGAAATTCGTCCTCGGAACCGTCCTCGGATGCCATCCCTGCTTCCACCAACTGTGCATCAAACTTCTTGTCCATAACGGAGAACACTATGAAATTGATCACACCGATGAGGAGAAGAACGGTACACAGGCCGACTGGAGCCGCCACGCTTCCCATCTTGGTAGCAATAATCGGACTGATGGAGAAAATGGCAAAGACGCCGACGCGGGCTATTGCCATCTCTATTCCCATCGCAAGAGCCATCTCCTTGCCTTTGAACCACTTGGCGATAGCCTTGGAAACAGTCGTACCGGCCATTTCACATCCGCATCCGAAAATCATAAAGCCAAGCGCAGCCAATTTTGCACTTCCCGGCATTACGGTCCAGAAAGAAGAACCGAGCCATTCGCAAAATGCGGTGGTCTGGAACCAGTCGCTGACACCGATATACTTGATCATTGCGCCTCCGAACATCAGGGATGTGGACAGGATTCCGGTAAAACGCACGCCCATCTTATCCAGAATTATTCCGGCAAGGATAAGGAATCCGCATACGTTCAATATGTACTCGGCAGAAGCGTAGGTACCGAAAACCCCCGGCGTCCAGCCGCGCTGGTTCTCCACCATAGCCTGAAGCGGAGACATCACGTCAACAAACATATATCCGAAAAACATCGCAAGCGCGATCAGGATAAGGGCTGCCCACCTTGCGGCAGGATAATCATTCATTAGTTTTTGAACTCTCTCTGACATATCACTTATTGTTTCAATCAAGCAAAAGTAAGATAAATTTTCGTATTTTTGCACACCTATGTACAAAGTACTGGACTCTATCAACTCCCCTGCCGATATCAGGGAATTAAGCCTCCCTGAATTGGAAACCCTCTGCAGAGAGATACGGGATTATATGATTGACTGCTGTTCCCGCAACCCGGGGCATCTGGCATCAAGCCTGGGAGCCGTAGAGCTTATAGTTGGAGTCCACTATGTCTATAACACTCCTGATGACAAGTTCATATTTGATGTCGGACATCAGGCATACGCTCACAAGATAATCACAGGACGCAGGGATGCCTTTGCCGGGATGCGTACCAGAGACGGCATAAGCGGATTCCCGAATATTGCAGAAAGCCCGTATGACGCCTTCGGAGTTGGGCATTCCTCCACTTCCATCTCAGCGGCGCTCGGCCTCTCGGAAGCGGCAAGGATGCAGGGACGCGCAGAGAAAGTCATAGCCCTGATCGGGGACGGATCCCTGACAGGGGGTCTCGCATTTGAGGGCATCAACAACGCAGGTTCCAGCAAGGACGACCTTCTTGTCATTCTCAACGACAACGACCACTCGATAGACAACAACACGGGAGGACTTCACAACCACCTTCTGAAGATTACCACCAGCCTGTCCTACAACAAGGTGAAGGATCACATCTGGGACAAGCTAGGAGCCAACAAGTTCAGGGATTTCATACAAAGGTGGCTGAAGAGTTTCAAGTCCTGGATAGTGAAGAGCTATGGAGGAGACTTTTTCGAGGCTCTCGGACTGAGATATTTCGGTCCCATTGACGGAAATGACATCAAGTCCGTGGTCTCCACGCTCCAGAGAATACAAAAGATAAAAGGCCCTAAGATACTTCACTGCATAACCGTCAAGGGAAAAGGCTACGCACCCGCAGAGCAGGACCCAACCGTATGGCACGCCCCGGGCAAGTTCAACCCTAAGACAGGCGAAAGAATATTCTCGGAACACAAGGCCGATAGATACCAGGACGTGTTCGGGCAAGTATTGTGCGAACTTTCCGATATGGACCCTAAGGTCGTTGGAGTCACTCCGGCGATGTCAACAGGGTGCGGTATGAACCTGCTCGCCGGCCACAGACCGGAACGATTCTTTGACGTGGGCATCGAGGAAGAGCACGCCGTAACATTCAGTGCCGGACTGGCCGCAGGAGGAATGCGGCCGTTCTGCAACATCTATTCGGCATTCTCCCAAAGGGCCTACGACCAGATAATACATGACATCGCACTGCAGAAACTTCCGGTAGTACTGTGCTTCGACAGGGCAGGTCTCGTGGGAGAGGACGGAGCCACACATCACGGAATGTTCGATATGACAGCATACAGGGCTGTCCCGGATACGATAATAAGTTCCCCTGCTGATGAAATAGAACTGAAGAACCTGATGTTCACTGCACTTCAGTGCGGGACAGGTCCGTTCATCATAAGATATCCGCGCGGTACCGGGGAAGGCAGGGATTGGAGAGAATCCGGATTCGTGCGCTACGATATCGGCAAGGCCGAAGAAATATCACGCGGCACAGACGTGGCAATAATCGGCATAGGACCTTCAGTCAATAGATGCATTGAGGCGTCCGGGCGGTTCCCCGGCAAGGTCGGTGTATATAATTTCCGATTCCTGAAGCCTCTTGACACAGATATGTTGAACAACATATTCTCAAATTACAAAGCGATAGTTACAGTTGAGGATGGAGCCATCAAGGGAGGGCTTTTCGGAGCCGTATCCGAATATGCGGCCGGACTTGGATCCGGAATATATATTAAAGGTATCGGAATCCCCGACAGCTTCGTCGCCCACGCAAGACAGCAGGAACAGAGACAGGCCTTCGGTCTGGATGCCGGGGGCATAGCTTCCGCTATCGAGATTCTCCTAAAAAAGTTAGAATAAAGTATTGGAGAATTGGAAATTATGGCTATCTTTGCATTCCCTTTGTTGAGGGGGTCTTTGAAATAAAGATATGCCGATGTAGCTCAGTTGGCTAGAGCGCGTGATTTGTAATCTCGAGGTCGTGGGTTCGACTCCCTCCATCGGCTCGCTTTTGTCAGAGCGATATCCTGGCAAAATCGGGTGAGTACCAGAGTGGCCAAATGGGGCAGACTGTAAATCTGCTGGTTTTACCTTCGGTGGTTCGAATCCATCCTCACCCACGAATACTTGCTGCGGGGTTCGTATAATGGCTATTATGCCAGCCCTCCAAGCTGGAAATGGGAGTTCGATTCTCCTACCCCGCTCAAATATTGCCGATGTAGCTCAGGGGTAGAGCGCATCCTTGGTAAGGATGAGGTCATGAGTTCAAATCCCATCATCGGCTCAGTGCCGGTGCTACACCGGTTTATTTTTGTAACAACTATTTAAGTACATAATATTATGGCAAAAGA